>JBFWKV010000029.1:0-10698 GCA_050252475.1 Candidatus Omnitrophota bacterium
GGAGAGCATAACCTTTTGAACCATGGAATTTCGTTCGTCTATCCTGGCGATGGTTTTAATACCCGTTTTTCTTACGAATACAATCAGAGTTCTAATTATAAACCGGAGACAGAATTTATCCAGCGTAAGTTTTATGGAAATATAGTTAAAGGACATAATGGTAGAGAAATTGATTTTGCTTTTGGTTTTATGGATAAAGATTTCGGGGCTTCTACTTTCTATTCTACTAAATTCCCTCGCCAGGAGGAACATATACAGACTTATTTTGGCAAGTTTAGAATAAAATGGAATGATTCTTTATTCTCTCTATATTATCGGAGACACGAGGATAATTTCCTCTTGGACAGGACACGTCCCGGATGGAATGAAAATATGCATACCAGTTATGTTTATGGATGCCAGTTTATTGAGGAAGAAGAAATTTCTTTTGGGAACTTAAAGTGGGGTTTAGATTTTACATACGATAAAATTACCTCTACTAAATTAGATAAACACTCTCGTAGTCACAGCGCGATATTCTTAGAATGGGAGAAATTTATGAATAATAGATGTGTCTTTAATTTAGCATTAAGAAAAGATTATTATTCTGATTGGAGAGAAGAATTTTCACCCAATCTAAATATAGGGTTTTTGATAAAACCAGATTTAAAATTACGTTCTTCCACCGCATATGCTTTTCGGATTCCTTCTTATACAGAACTTTATTACCGGGATTCGGCGAATGTTGGTAATCCAGATTTGGTACCAGAACATGCTTTTTCTTGGGATATAGGTTTGGATAAGATGATGGAAAATGGTCTATACAGTGCTACTTTTTTCATACGCAAAAACCGGAATACCATTGATTGGATAAAAGAGAATTATCAAGATCCCTGGCAAGCAAATAATATTGGAGAGATATTCTTTAAGGGTATAGAATTGGATTATAAATTTATTAAGCCAGAGAAAGAAGAGAAGACTTTTTATCTAGAAAGGTTTGGTTACACCTATCTACAATCCAGACGTAAATCCGAAATAAGCATTTCCAAATATGTACTTGATCATTTACAACATCAATTTGTTCTGGCTTTCAAGAATATTTTACCCTTCGGATTTACTCAAACTTGGAATTTAAATTATAAAGAGCGTGCAGAAGGAAGTGGTTGGTTTGTTTTAAATTCACGTATTAATAAAAATTTTTCCTCCCGTGGTTTTAATTATGAGCTTTTCTTGGAGGGTACAAATCTTACTGATACTGAATATAGTGATATATATGGTGTAGATATGCCCGGGCGATGGTTTGCCGCAGGTATAAAAATTATTTTTTAATTTTACAAAACTTAAAAATTTTCTTGACATAAATTTCAATTATCATAAAATAATAGTGAAAATTTTAAAAGAAAAGGAGGGTGTAGTTAATTAAAATTGGACAAATTGTATTTTTTAAAGAGGCAGAAGAAAGAGCCTCTTTTTTTTTGCCAATAAATTAATATGCCTATGGGGAAAGTTGTTGGGTTGACTTATGATCTGAAAAATGAATATGTTTTTAAAGAAGGTGATCCTCCGGATGCCAATGCCGAATTTGACCATGAGCAAACAATTGCGGAGATAGAGAAAGCTTTAATAAAAGGGGGGCACAAAGTAGTAAGAATTGGGAATGTGCAGAATCTTATTAAAAAATTGGACAGAATAAAAGTTGACATTGTTTTTAATATTGCGGAGGGAGAATTCGGAAGAAACAGGGAATCTCAGGTCCCGGTTATTTTAGAATTGAAAAAAATTCCCTTTGTTGGTTCAGATGGATTAACTTTAGCCCTTACCCTTGATAAGGTTATTGCCAAAAAAATCTTTATTTATGAGGGTATCCCTACCCCTCCTTTCATAGAGATTTCTCAACCAGATACCATAGAAAAGGTAAACCTCAGATTTCCCCTCATTGTTAAACCTCGTTATGAAGGCTCGAGTAAAGGACTTTCTTTTGATTCCTTAGTCCGAGATGTGAATAGTTTACGTGAGAGAGCGCGTTGGATAATCAAAACCTATAAACAACCTGCGGTAGTCGAAGAATTTATAAGAGGTAGAGAATTTACGGTGGTAGTTTTAGGTAATAATCCTCCCCAGGCTCTGCCTCCTGTGCAGATAAGTATAGATGGAAAGCTTAATTTAAAAGAGAATTTTTATACTTTTAGGCATATCCATTCGCGTAGTTTAAAATATATATGTCCAGCAAAAATCACTAAGGGATTACGTAAGTGTCTTGAAGAATTAGCAATTGCAGTCTATCGGGCAGTAGAATGTCGAGATTTTGGGCGTGTAGATATTCGCGTAGATGAAGATAACAGACCTTTTGTTCTGGAGATAAATCCCTTACCCAGTCTTTCCTTGGGAGATGTGTTTCCTTTGGTGGGGAGACAGATGGGGTGGAAATATAAAGATATAATTAATCGCATTCTACAATATGCCTTAGAAAGGTATGAACTTTCATGAAGATTACTATTATATATAATCTGAAGAAAAAGAATTTTCCCAAAGGTATCCCTCCCGATTACTATTCTGAATTCGATTCTTACAAAACTGTCAATTCAATAACCAAAGCCTTGGAAGATGCTGGCCATAGAGTGGCTTTAAAAGAAGCAAATGAAAGCCTTTTCTTCTATCTACTAAATAATAAAAAAAATATAGATTTTGTTTTTAATATTGCCGAAGGAAGAAATGGTTGTGTAGGACGTGAATCTCAGGTTCCTGCTATTCTTGATTTCTTAGGTATTCCCTATACAGGTTCAAATGTTCTAACTATGGCGATTGCTTTAGATAAAGCTTATACTAAGAAATTGTGTATTCTGGAAGGGATACCTACCCCCAAATTTCAGCTATTTTCTACAGGGAAAGAGACTTTAGATCCCTCTCTCCGTTTTCCTTTAATTGTTAAGCCAAACGCCGAAGGTTCTGCCAAAGGTATTTCTAAAGATTCTGTGGTATATGATAAAAAAAGGCTTTTGGCACAGATAGAGAAAATAAAATCCGAATATAAACAAACGGTTTTAGTCGAAGAGTTCATTGAGGGAAAAGAAATAACAGTAGGGATAATCGGAAACGATACTCCTTTAGTTCTCCCTATCCTGGAGATAGATTTTAGTTCATGTAAAGGTTCAGGAGAGTTTTTTTATTCTTGGAGAATGAAAGAATTCCAGGGAGACTTAGAAAAGAAACTTACTCCCACCTTCTATTGTCCCGCAAGGATAAGAAGGGAGGTAGCAGAGAGAATTTCTTGTTTGGCCTTGAGAATTTACCGGCTTCTGGGATGTTATGACTTATGTCGGATGGATTTTAGACTTGATAAAAAGGAAAATCCTTATTTTCTGGAGGTGAATCCTCTTCCTGGCTTGGATCCGGAAGAGAGTAATTTCCCCTTGATGGCACGTGCGGGGGGATTAAGTTATAATGAGTTAATTAATAGAATATTAGAATCTGCTGTGAGAAGAGTAAATGGCAAATTGGGGAGAAAGAAAAGAAAGGAGGTAGGTATAGTTGAATACGCTTATTTATAGTAATAAACTGCCTTCTTTATGGCAGGATGTGCCTGAAAAGGATTGGGAAGATTGGCATTGGCAGTTAAAAAATCGCATTACTACTTTAAATGAATTACGCCAAGTAATTCAGGTTATCCCTGAGGAAGAAGAAGGAATAAAAATTTCGCGGGGAAGACTCTCTATGGCAATTACTCCTTATTTTGCAAGTTTGATGGATCCCTTAAGACCAAATTGTCCCATTAGGAGACAAGCGGTTCCTTTAATTGATGAATCGTTTATTAGTCCCTATGATATGCTTGATCCCTGTGGTGAAGATAAATCTTCTCCTGTTCCTGGGTTAGTACATCGTTATCCTGACCGGGTTCTCTTGTTGGTTACGGAACAGTGTGCTATGTACTGCCGGCATTGTACAAGACGCAGGATGGTGGGGGAGAAGGAAACTTATCTTTCTCCAGAACACCTTAACCAAGCCTATGATTATATACGCGCAAATAAAAAAATTCGCGATGTTCTTATTTCAGGTGGAGATCCTTTAATGCTTTCTGATGAGAAGTTAGAGGAGATTATTAGTAATATACGTGCTATCCCTCATGTAGAATTTTTACGCATAGGTACTCGCGTGCCGGTAACTCTTCCCATGCGGATTACCCCTGAATTAGTTGCCATGTTGAAGCGGTTTGCCCCCATCTGGATTAGTCTCCATTTCAATCATCCCAAGGAAATAACCAAAAGATGTAAAATGGCGTGTGATATGCTTGCCGACAACGGAATTCCTTTGGGTAGTCAGACGGTTTTACTAAAAGGAATAAATGACCGTCCATATATAATGAAGAAATTAATGCATGAACTTTTAAAGATTAGAGTGCGCCCTTATTACATTTACCAGTGTGACTTGGCAAGAGGTACCAGCCATTTTCGCACCCCTATTTCCGTAGGGATAAACATTATGGAAAAATTAAGGGGGCACACTACAGGTTATGCGGTTCCTACTTATGTGGTAGATGCTCCGGGAGGCGGTGGGAAAATTCCCGTTGCTCCCAATTATGTAATTTCTCAGGCAAAAAATCAGTTTATTTTACGGAATTACGAAGGGAAGGTATTTACTTATTTTGAGGATTCTACCAGTTATCTTACAGGAGGAAAAAAGTACTTTACAAGCATTTCCTTTTTTGGTAAACTAAAGAGCAAACAGGAGGACCTGCAGAAGCAGTTTTATTTTAATTTTCTTGAGACAAAGAAAGAAGAAAATTCTTTGTCCCGGGCAGCATAACCAAATGTTGTCCGTTTATATAAATTAATTCCTTGCAAAAGGAAAAAGGAGGTGAAGTAAGATGGAATGGAAAGAACTTTTGGTAGACCCATTTAAAGAAATGCTTACACGTTTTTTTGGTTTTCTGCCCACATTGGTTAAGGTTTTAGTAGTACTTATTGTAGGTTGGCTTATTGCCAAGTTGATTCAGAGGATAGTTAGCCGGGGTCTTAAATTGCTGAAGCTCGATATTCTGGCAGAACGTTGCGGAATTCATCGTTTCTTATCCAGAGGAGAAATAAAACATACCCTTTCAGAACTTCTGGGAATACTCGTTTACTGGTTTATGCTTATTGCGGTGGGTATAACCGTGATAAATACTCTCGGGCTTACAGTGGCGGAAGATCTTTTTAGCAAAATAGTTCTCTATATACCTAAGGTTATTGCCTCCATATTTATTCTCGTTCTGGGAATGTTTTTTGCCACCTTCATGAATACCACTGTACGTACTGCTTCCTCGAATATCGGAATTTCTTATGCCCGATTTTTAGGACAACTTACCCAGGTTGCTATTATTATCTTCTCTATAGCGATTGCTGCCGAACAACTTAACATCGGAACCCGTATAATTAGTTCTTTGGTGACTATACTTCTGGGGTCCGTTGGACTGGCAGTAGGATTGGCTTTTGGATTGGGCTGTAAAGATATGGCGGCCAGATTTCTTCAGGAATGGATTGAGAAAACTAAATCAAAGACTTGGTAAAAGAAATCTTATTAATTAATAAAAAAGGGAGAGCAGATGCTCTCCCTTTTTATGTTTGGATGGATTGAAAAGAGGGGATAAGTGTGAAAATAGGGATTATTGGTTTACCTTTAAGTGGAAAGACATCCCTTTTTACAGCTTTGTTGGGTAAAGATTGTTTTAGAAAAGAGGAACATCAGCAGGAGGGGATAACAGTCCATTATGGCACGCTAAAATTGGAAGACACACGCCTTATACATCTTGCTAAGGTATTTGGCTCAAAGAAAATAACCTTTTCTGAAATAGGGATTGTTGATTGTGTTTTATACGATAAAAAAGAGAAGAAATTGTTTAATTCTTCTTTCTTAAGAGACGTTGACAGTTTTGTAGGGGTCCTGAGATGTTTTGAATATCCCGGTTTAGCTTCCCCTAACCCTTTAGAGGAGGTTAGAACTATAGAAGAAGAACTTATTCTGAGAGATTTCGAGACTGTTCAAAGAAGGATAGAAAAAATCGAGCAGGATATTAAAAAGGGTAAGAAAGAAGAGGAGGGAGAATTAAAAGTTTTAAAAAAAATTAGTCTGTTTCTCGAAGAAAATAAGGCTTTGAGGAAAATGGGGTTTGAAGTGGGGGAAGAAAGGATGATACGCGGTTTTAAATTTCTGAGTAAAAAACCCATCTTTTTTGTATTAAATTTAGAGGAGAGAATAGGATTAGATGCTATTGAAAAATTGAAGCGGTCTTTCACCCAGCAAGGGTATAATTTTATCCTTGCCTCGCTAAAAATTGAAACCGAATTGAGCGAGTTAGAGGAAAAAGAGCGTTTCGCTTTCCTCAAGAGTTTTGGTTTCGAGGATTTAATAAAAGAACGTTTTATTTATGCGTGTCTTAATTTTCTGAACTTAATAAGTTTTTTTACTGTGAAAGGAGACGAGGCAAAAGCTTGGCTTATTGAGAAAAATACCCCTGCAATAAAAGCAGCAGGGAAAATTCATTCTGATATGGAAAAAGGTTTTATAAAAGCGGAGGTAATAAATTATAAGGATTTTGTCGAAGCAGGTTCATCACTGAATAAAGCCAGAGCAAAGGGGCTATTTCGTCTGGAATCAGAAAAGTATATTGTTCAGGATGGGGATATAATTGATTTTCGTTTTGCTATTTAGTAAGATATAAGAGAATGAACAATATGAGCGAGCATATGACCAATGGCACTTTATATTTACAAACAATATTTTTGTTATTTGCTTTTTTAAATTTTTCTTGTGGTCCAAGAGTAAAAGAAGAAGAGATTAAGAAAATAGAAGATTGTTTGCCTCAATTTAAAACAATCTTAGCTAAGAAGGAAAACATAGATAAAAGGGTGAGAGATTTAGAAAACAAAATTGCTTTATTAAGATTGGATATGAGAAATAAGATTAAAGTATTAAAAGATGACTTTGGGGTTAAAAAGAGAGAGATTGAGGAAGAGATTAGGGAAGTTAAAAAAGAACTTGAGCCGGAATTAAAATTAATCTCGGATAAAATAGAAGAACTTAACCAGAAACTTTCCTCTTTGAAAAAGAGAGCTTCTGACATAGAAAATATGCTCAGAGATACGCAGAGCTTAATAGAGAAATCTCAAGAGACAGATATTATTATTAAAAGCGAAGCAGATTGGGAAAGAGAAATTAAACTGTTAAAGGAAGAAAAAGAAAAGATAAAAGGGGATATACAGGCGCTCAAAGAGAAAATTCTTATTTATGAACTTGCTTTGCGGATGCTCAGGCAATAAATCCTGAGGATTTTAGACACCAGAATTAAATTCTATTGACAGAACAGTATTTTTAAAGTAAACTTAAGAAAGAAATGAGGTGATATTATGGCAAAAGTGGTGGTAAGACCAGGGCAGTCAATTGAGGGAGCAATCAGAGCATTTCGGAAAAAGTGCCAAGAAGAAAGGATTATTCAGAATTATAAAAGAGCTTCGCGTTATGAAAAGCCTTCTGTTGCCCGTCGTATAAAACAAAAAGAGAGTCGCATGCGGAGGAGGAAAAGATAGTTATTAAAATTGGTTTTAAAAAAATCGAAAATTTTGCTAAAATTTTAGAGTAGGAAATAGAGACAAAGGCGTCTTTGCAGAGGAGCACAATAAAGACGCCTTTTTTATATAATTCATATGGTAGAAATTATTTTAAAAAAGATAATAGCAAGTAGTTCAGGGGTACGCGTTATTAGAATGGAGTTAAAATCTCCCGAGGTGGCCAAAAAGGCTCTCGCTGGACAATTTGTGGTGTTGATGGTCTATGAGAAAGGAGAGCGTATCCCTTTAACTATTGTTGATAAAGATGAGGACAAGGGGACAATTACCTTAATTTTTCAGGAGGTGGGTTTAACCACCCGGCTCCTGGGGAATTTGAAAGAGGGCGAGTTTTTATATTCGCTTACCGGGCCATTAGGTAATCCTACAGATATTAAAAATTATGAAAAAATAGTTCTTATTGGAGGAGGGGTGGGTATTGCCGAGATTTATCCTGTGGCTAAGGCGCTGAGAGAAGAAAATAAACACATTACTACCATATTAGGCGTAAGAACCAAAGACTTATTGATTTTAGAAAAAGAGCTAAGGGAACTATCCGATGAGTTATATATCACTACGGATGATGGTTCGTATGGAAGAAAAGGTTTTGTTACTGATGTGCTATCGACGATGATTTCAGATAATAATAGATTGAGCCGGATAGATTTAGTATATGCAGTTGGTCCCATTCCCATGATGAAGAAGGTTTCTCAGATCACTAAAGATAAGGGGATAAAAACCATTGTTTCCTTGAATGCTTTGATGGTAGATGGTACGGGAATGTGTGGTTGCTGTCGGGTAACTGTTAATGGAGAGACAAAATTTAGTTGCATTGATGGACCGGAGTTTGAAGCCCATCAGATTGATTGGGAAGAGTTAGAAAAGAGGAACAAGATGTATCAAGATAAAGAAACACACATATGTAAATTAAACAATCTATGAAAAAAGAACCAGTTAAAGTAAGGGAAATAGCGGTTGAGGAGAGGGTTAAAAGTTTCTCTGAGGTGGTTTTAGGCTATTCAGAGGAGGAGGCACTCCTTGAAGCAGGGAGGTGTTTACAATGCAAAAATCCTACCTGTATTTCTGGATGTCCGGTAGGAATAGATATTAAAAAATTTATTTATCAGATTACTCAGAAAGATTATGAAGGAGCATATCTTACCATTAGAGAGAAAAATAATTTTCCTTCTATTTGTGGAAGGGTTTGTCCTGCAGAGTATCAATGTAGAAAAGCCTGTGTTTTGACCAAAAGAGGTTCGCTATTTGCTTCGGATGAGGCGATTAATATCCATTTCTTAGAAAGGTTTGTAGGGGACTGGGGAATGAATAATTCCAGCTTAAAGTTTAAAGTTAAAAATTCCAAATTTTCGGCAGTAAAGGTTGCAGTAGTAGGTTCAGGACCTGCAGGTATTTGTTGTGCGGGAGAACTTGCCAGAAGTGGCATTAAAGTGACCATATATGAAAACTTACATAAACCAGGAGGGGTGTTGCGCTACGGTATCCCTAATTTTCGTTTACCCCAAGAGATTTTAGACAGGGAGATAAGTTATTTGCGAGATTTGGGAGTAAAGATAATTACCAGCTTTGTGGTGGGTAGGAATAAGACATTAGATGAGCTTTTTAAAGAGGGATACTCAGCTATTTTTTTAGGGTTAGGTGCAGGGGTTCCTTCTTTTCTGAATATAAAAGGGGAGAATCTCTGTAATATTTATTCAGCAAATGAGTTCTTAACGCGGGTAAATCTTATGTGTGCCTATAAATTTCCCGATTATCATACACCGATTAATATCGGCAAGAAAATTGTAGTAATTGGCGGAGGTAATACTGCGATGGATGCGGCAAGGGTAGCCTTGAGATTGCAGGTGATGAGTGGAATTGAGCCAGATGTGACTGTATTCTACAGGCGCAGAGAAGAGGAAATGCCTGCACGGCGTCTGGAGATTGGTCATGCAAAGGAAGAGGGAGTAAAATTTAGATTTCTAGTTCAGCCCAAGGAGTTTATTCCCGATGAAAGAGGTTTTGTGAAGGGAATGGTTTGTTTAGAGTGTAAATTGGGAGAGTTTGACCAATCAGGAAGACCAAGACCTATTCCTGTGGCGGGGAGCGATTTTCTGGTAGATGCTGATTTAGTAATTGTTGCGATTGGTTTAAGGGCAAATCAATTACTTACGCGGGTTACTCCTCAACTTAAAATTAATAATTACGGAGATATAATCGTTAATCCGGAAACTATGGAGACCTCAATTAAAAATGTTTTTGCAGGTGGTGATATCGTCGGTGGTGAAGGCACTGTAATTGAAGCAATGGGAATGGCTAAAAAAGCAAGTGTTGCTATAACCAATCTTTTTTCTTCTTAAATTTTCTTAAAGGGCAATTTAAATTTTAATAATAGGTTATATTGTATAATCAAAAACTACCAGAAAGGAGGTAAAATGTCTAAGTATGTAGAGGATTTTATGAGAATGGTAATCAGTAAGAATCCCAATGAACCTGAATTTCATCAAGCGGTGAGAGAAGTGGTGGAATCGGTAGCAGATTTTATAGAAAAAAACCCTAAATACAAAGAATACAAAATTCTAGAGAGGATGGTTGAACCAGAGCGGGTAATTATCTTCCGTGTGCCGTGGGTGGATGATAAAGGAGAAATACACGTGAACCGGGGATACCGTATAGAAATGAATAGTGCGATCGGTCCATATAAGGGAGGAATTCGCTTCCATCCTACGGTTAATTTAAGTATTTTGAAATTTCTCGCCTTTGAGCAGGTATTTAAAAATGCCCTGACTACACTTCCCCTGGGAGGAGGAAAAGGCGGTTCTGATTTTGATCCCAAGGGCAAATCAGATAATGAAGTTATGAGATTCTGTCAGAGCTTTATGAACGAGCTGTTTCGCCATATCGGTCCAGATACTGATGTGCCTGCAGGAGATATAGGGGTTGGTGTGCGGGAAATTGGCTACTTGTTTGGCCAGTATAAGAAATTACGAAACGAATTTACCGGTGTTCTAACGGGAAAAGGTTTGAAGTGGGGCGGAAGTTTAATCCGGCCAGAAGCAACGGGTTATGGATGTGTCTATTTTGTCCAAGAGATGTTAAAAACGAGGAAGAAGTCTATTAGAGGAGCGGTATGTACAGTGTCAGG
>JBFWKV010000030.1:0-10639 GCA_050252475.1 Candidatus Omnitrophota bacterium
AGACCAGAGCACAGAAACAACAACCGCTACATGCTTTGTTTTCGTCATTAAAACTAACTGGCTTAACCCCTCGAACATTCAGCTCTTTGTCCTGAATAATTAATCCCTTTGGACAATTAACCATACAAAGAAGACATCCTTTGCATTTATTTTTATTTATTTTGATATAACTCATTTTTTTTATCTATATAAAAATTATTTACCCCTCTAAACCAGGAAAAAATAGCCTCCTTAATTCTTATAGGAGAAAGCCCACAAATTTCTAAAATCTCTTCCCTTCCTCCGTGAGTAATAAACCTATCTGGTAAGCCAAGAGTAAGTATCCTCCTCCCCTCCAGACCTTCTTCTTCAAAGAAGGAAAGTATTTGAGAAGCAAACCCGCCAATTAAAGAATTTTCTTCAATGGTAATGAAGTGGTTAAAATTCTTTCCCAATTTCTTTAATAAATCCTTATCCAGAGGTTTGACAAAGCGCATATTTACCAGCTCTGCATCTATACCTTCTTTCAAGAGCATCTTTACTGCTTCAAATGCAGGATAAACCATACTCCCAACAGCCAAAATTGCCAGGTCGTTTCCTTCTTTTAAAATTTCTGCTTTTCCCATTTCTATCTCTTCACTGGCCAGTAATTCTCGGGAAAAAACCAAGCCTCCGCGGGGATATCTAATTGCAATCGTCCTATTAGCTTTAACCGCAAACTCCAACATCTTTTCCAATTCCTTAAAATCTTTAGGTGCCATTACAACCATATTGGGTATATGAGTTAAATAAGACAGGTCAAATACACCGTGATGAGTAGGACCATCTTCACCCACTATACCTGCCCGGTCAATACAGAAAACTACGGGAAGTTTCTGCAGACAGACATCATGAATTATCTGGTCATACGCACGTTGAAGAAAGGTAGAATAAATCGCTACAATGGGAATAAATCCTCCTCGGGCTAACCCTCCCGCAAAAGTTACTGCATGCTCTTCTGCCATCCCTACGTCAAAAAATCTTTGAGGGAATTTCTTTGCAAAACTGGTTAGCCCTGTTCCATCGGTCATAGCAGCAGTTATCGCTACTATACGGGAATCTTCCTCAGCCAGTTTTACTATTTTTTCACCAAAAGTCCGGGTGAAAGTCATCTTCCCTTTATCTCCCAGAGGCATCCCGCTTTTGACTTCAAAAGGAGGAGCACTATGGAAAAAAGTGGGATTATCCTCCGCAGGTTTGAAACCTTTACCCTTTTTGGTTACGACATGCATAATACATGGTCCTTTTATCTCTATAATATTCTTTAAGGCAGGAATTAAAATGTGTAAGTCATGTCCATCAAAAGGACCAAGATAGCGAAATCCTAATTCTTCAAAGATAATTCCTGGAACAAGCAGATTTTTCAGACTTTTTTCTAATTTTCTTGCTGATAAATAAGCCCGAAAACCAAAACGGGGTATTTTTTTCATTAAATTTTCTACATCCTTGTGGATACGGTTGTAGATGGGATTGGTGAGAATACGATTAAGATATTTACTCATCGCTCCAATTCCCGGAGAGATGAACCATTCGTTATCGTTAAGAATTACCAGAATGTCCTTCTGTAAATGTCCTACCTGGTTCAAAGCTTCAAAAGCCATTCCTCCCTGAAGTGAGCCATCACCTATTACCGCTACAATTTTTTCATTCGTACCACGCAAATCTCGGGCGCAAGCCATACCCAGAGCCTGAGATATAGCAGTAGAACCATGCCCCACCGTAAAAACATCATAAGGACTTTCTTCTATATTAGGAAAACCACTTAATCCTCCAAATTTTCTTAGGGTACCAAAAGAAAAGAATCGGCCAGTGAGGAGTTTGTGTGTATAGGCTTGATGTCCCACATCCCAGACAATTTTATCTTCAGGAGTATTCAGAACATAATGAAGCCCAATAATTAATTCCACGGTTCCCAGATTTGAAGAAAGGTGTCCTCCCCTTTGTGAAACTACATTTATAATCTCTTCTCTTATCTCTTGTGAGAGACGAGACAACTCCTCTAAAGAAAGCTTCTTCAAATCTTGAGGTGATTTTATATTGGGAAGAATCTTCATTTATTCCTCTGTCTCTTCCTCCTCAAAAGGCTTTGCTTCCAGTTTACCATTTTCTGTGCGAACCAGTATATTTATTTTTCTCTCTACCTCTTCCAGTTTTTTAGAACAAAAATTTATCAATTTTACTGCCTCTTCATATTTACGTAAGGCATCTTCAAGACTTATATTTTCTTTCTCCAGTTCCTCTACAATTTTCTCTAATTTCTTAATCGCTTCTTCAAACTTCATCTCAGCCATCTCTAATAACCTCCTCCACACGGCTAATGAATTTTCCTTTAAAAAGCAAGGTCTCAACCATATCGTTTTTCTTAATATCTCTTACATCGCGTAGAATAAATTTCCCGGGAAGTTTATAAGTAAGGCTATACCCTCTTTTTAGAATAGATAAGGGGTTTAAAACTTCCAGTCTATTTATTAATCCAGAAAATTTCTCTTTTTTCATCTCAAATAAATGCCTGATTATTGTGGTAAGCCGGGGAGAAATTTCTTCCAGATAATGTTTATACTGATTTATTAATTGAGCCGGTTTATACATATTGCATCTTGTAATAAGATTGTCCAGTTCCATCCGCCAGGAGGTTAATTTGTATTCAATTGCCTTCTGCAAACGGATTCTACTCGCCTCGAGTTTCTCTATAAATCTTTCCTTCTCAGCCACTACCATCTCCGCAGCTGCTGAAGGTGTGGGAGCACGCACATCTGCCACTAAATCTGCTATTGTCCAGTCTATTTCATGTCCTACTGCCGAAATTACCGGAATTTTTGAGTTATAGATTGCCCGGGCAACAATTTCTTCATTAAAAGCCCAGAGGTCTTCCAGCGAACCTCCTCCTCTCCCCACAATTAAAACATCTATTTTCCCCATTCTATTGAATTCTTCAATCGCTCTTGCTATCTCAAAACTTGCCAATTCTCCCTGAACCCGCACAGGATTAATAGTAATTTCAATATTATAAAACCTCCTTCTTAGCACTTTAAGAATATCTCTTATTGCAGCACCCGTAGGTGAAGTAACAATGCCGATATGTCGGGGGAAAAGTGGCAGGGGTTTCTTATGTTGGGGGTCAAATAAGCCTTCTTTTTTTAACTTCTTTTTCAACTGCTCAAGGCGCATTTGTAAAGCACCTATTCCCAGTGGTTCAATACGCTCTACCTGAAGTTGGTATACACCCTGTTTTTCAAAAACCGTAATCCTTCCTCCGCAAATAACCTTTTGTCCATTTTCCAGCTGGAAATCAAGATTAATCCCGCCATTAAAGATTACTGCATTGAGAGCACTATTTTCATCCTTTAGCGTAAAATAGAGATGTCCAGAAATCGGTTTCCTGAGATTAGATATTTCCCCCTCCACCCAAATAAGGGGAAAGCGCGCTTCTAAAATTGTGCGAATATTGCGGGTCAGTTCTGAAACGGTATAGATATAACGTGTCTCATCCATATTATCATCTCACTATTCTTCTTATTGATTTAGCCTTACCAGTATGCTCGTCTATTTCAATTATTACTCCCTGCAGTTCTACCTCTCCCTCGGCAATATCAAAACGTGTAGGCATCTGGGTGATAAACCTCTCTATAATCTGGGCAGGTTTTCTTCCCAGAATAGAATATTTGGGACCCACCATACCCACATCAGAAATATAAGCGGTACCCTTGGGTAAAATTTTTTCATCTGCAGTAGGAACATGGGTATGAGTACCAATAACTGCTGAAACCAGACCATCAAGATACCATCCCAATGCTTCCTTTTCCGAAGTTGCTTCCGCATGAAAGTCTACAATAATAATGGGGGTTTCTTTCAGTAATTTCTCAATCTCCCGCATAGCAGAGCGAAAGGGACAATCAAGCGCCTCCATAAAAACTCTTCCCTGCAGATTAAGCACACCTACCTTAAATCCTGTTTCGCTGAGAAAAACACCACTTCCATTACCGGGAGTTATCTCGGGATAATTAGCAGGTTTAAGTAAACGGGCTTGGTGATTGATTATCTTGTAGACTTCTTTCTTTCTCCAGATATGGTCACCTGAGGTAAGACAATCCAGGCCTGCGGAGAGAAGCTGGTCAATAACTTCTTCCGTCACCCCTGAACCACCGGCAGCATTTTCAGCATTGGCAATGCTAAAATTTATACCCTCCTCTTTCTTTATCTGAGGAAGCAACTGCTTTATTGCTTCTCTGCCGGGCCTTCCCACTATATCTCCCAGAAACAATACCTTCATCTTTCTAAATTTTTTGTTTATTTTGCATATTCTATCGCACGTGTTTCGCGAATAATCACTATCTTTATCTGACCGGGATAATCAAGTTCTTCTTCTATCTTCTTCTTTATCTCCCGGGCAAGTGCAATGGTCTCTGCATCCGATACTTTATCCGGATATACCATTACCCGAATTTCTCTTCCTGCCTGGATAGCAAAAGCTTTTTCTACACCCGGAAAAGAATCAGCAATCGCCTCCAATTTATTCAACCGTTTTATATAAGCCTCTAAAGTTTCCCTTCTTGCGCCAGGACGAGAACTGCTCACTGCATCTGCTGCTTGAGCTAAAACAGCATAAATATTCTTCTGTTCTATATCTTCATGGTGCGCACCAATAGCCTGCACCACTACTTCTTGTTCACCATATTTCTTTGCCAATTCCATACCAATTTGGGGATGAGTTCCTTCCACCTCGTGGTCAACCGCTTTACCGATATCGTGAAGAAGTCCTATCCGTCGTGCAAGATGAAAATCAAGTCCCAACTGCGACGCCATCACCCCCATGATATAAGCAACTTCTTTGGAATGTTGCAATACATTCTGTCCATAACTGGAACGATATTTTAGCCTTCCCAGTAATTTAATCAATTCGGGATGGAGATTGTGTATCCCTAAATCCATCGCCACATTTTTTCCTTCTTGCTGGATAGATTCTTCCATCTCTTTTTTAACTTTCTCTACTACCTCTTCAATCCGTGCAGGATGAATTCTTCCATCTTCAATAAGCCTTTCTAAGGCTATGCGGGCTATTTCCCGCCTTACCGGGTCAAATCCAGAAAGCGTTACCGCTTCGGGTGTATCATCAATAATAACATCAACCCCTGTAGCAGTTTCAAAAGCATGAATATTCCTCCCTTCCCTTCCAATAATTCTCCCTTTCATCTCATCGGAAGGAAGGCTGACCACAGAGACAGTAGTCTCGGCGGTGTGCTCGGCAGCACAGCGTTGGATAGCCAGAGAAATAATCTCTCTTGCCTTTCTTTCTGCTTCCTCTCGTGCCTCATCCTCAATCCTTTTAATCATAATTGAGGCTTCTTTCCTTACTTCCTGTTCTATACGCTGCAAAAGGAGCTCCTTGGCTTGTTCAGGAGTAAGGCTGGAAATCCTCTGCAACTGTTCTTTTTCCTCAGCAAGCAAGCGTGCTAACTCTTCTTCTCTCTCCTTGACACGCGCTTCCTTCTGAACAATCATCTGCTCCTTTTGACTGAGTTCTTTCTCTCTTCGTTCTAACAAATCTACTTTCTTATCAAGATTCTCCTCCCTCTGAAGCATCCTTTTTTCTAAATTCTGAAGCTCCTGTCTACGTTCCCGTGTTTCACGCTCAAACTCCTGACGCATCTTGTGAAGCAACTCTTTGGCTTCAACCTCGGTTTCCTTTCGCTTTGTTTCTACTTGTTTTTTTGCCTCTTCAATAATATTTTTTGCTATTTCTTCAGCTTTTTTTACCTTTCTCTCGGCAATAAATTTGCGAATTAGATAACCGATATAAAACGATAAACCCATGAGCAAAATAATAACCGGCAGTGTCTCTAACTTCATACAATAAGTCACCCCCTTTTATTTGGAAATCAATAGGACTTTAAACTATAATTTGCTATGCAGAAAGCACTTTTAAGACGGGAATATCGTGGGGCAGAAGTGGCAGGTTATCCACAATCTGAAAATCAAATGCCAGTCCGATGGTCACGGTACGCTTAGGAATTGTTCTCAAAAAGTTGTCATAATATCCCGCACCATGTCCAATCCTTCTTCCACTCATATCGAAAGCTATCCCGGGAACCAGAATTAACTCCAGCATTTCCTCGGGAATTATACGTAGAAATTCTTTCTTCGGTTCACGGATCCCAAAATTTCCTTCTACTAATTCTTCTTCAAAATTTAGAATCTTTGAAGGTAGAATTATTTTATCTTTCTTAACAGTAACCGGCACTGCCACCACCTTACCCATCTTAAGTGCTTCTTTAATTATATCTTCTGTATCTACTTCATAATCAAGACTGACATAAGACATTAAAACACGAGCTTTCTTAAATTCTTCTAAACTAAAAAGTTTTTCTCTTATAATTAGACTTTTCCTCCTTCTTTCTTCTTTAGTTTGATTTTTTAACCTCTCTAACATTATCTTGCGTATTTCGGCTTTTTCCATTAACAACCTTTTTAAATTATAATACAACCTGACGATAGCGTCAAGTCTTTATTTTCCAATACAGAATTGAGAAAATATCCTTTCTAAAATATCGGGAGTAAAATTTTCTCCCAGGATTATTTGAAGATTCTCCAGCGCCTCTTTTAAATCCAGAATAACTAATTCGGGGAAAGCCCCTCTGGTTAATCCTTCTGATACCTTATCCAGACAATCCTTTGCTTTAATGAGTGCTTCTTTATGACGCAGGTTGGTAACTAAATACCCTTCCTGGTCTATAACATTTCCTTTTAAAATAAAATCTCTAATTTTCTGGCATAATCTCTCTATACCTTCTTCGGTAAGGCAGGAGATTCTTACTAAATCACCCTTAAAAATCTTCTTTAGTTCTGATAAGGTATATTTTTGAGGCAGGTCTTTCTTATTGACCAGAATAATCTTCGGTTTTTCTTTAAGCATCTGGAAAATCCTCATATCATCATTAGTAATTTTTCTACTTCCGTCAAGCATAAAGAGAACCATATCGGCAATTTTCAGGTAATCCTGACTTCTCTTTATCGCTTCACCATCAAGTATGTTTCGGGATTTAGTTATGCCCGCAGTATCTATCAATCTCAAAGGAATGCCTTCTATATTAATCCACTCTTCAATGGCATCGCGGGTTGTCCCAGGAAAAGGACTTACAATGCAACGGTTTTTCTTAAGCAAAAGATTCATTAAGCTTGACTTTCCTACATTGGGTTTCCCACAAATAACCACGGATATTCCCTCTCTAAAAATCATACCCTTATCAGAATTATTTAACAATTCTTCTATAACTCCCTTAACTTTCTTAACCTCTTTTAACAATGAATTTCTATCCTGAAGCTCCACGTCTTCTTCAGGAAAATCAATACTTGCTTCCAGCTCGGCATAGATATTTAAGATTTTTTCTTTCAATTCTCTAATTCTCTGGGAAAATTTCCCCGCTAATTGCTGGGAAGCAATTTCTAATGATTTTTCTGTTTTTGCCTTAACAATATCCAGCACCGCCTCTGCCTGAGTAAGGTCAATCCTTCCTTTTAAGAATGCCCGCAGGGTAAATTCACCCGGTTGGGCAAGACGTGCTCCTTCTTTCAAAGCTAATTCTAAAATTCTGCCCAGTGGAACAATTCCACTGTGACAATTTATTTCTACGATATCCTCCCGTGTATAGGTGCGGGGTGCCCGCATTACCGTCAAGAGAACCTCATCAACTATTTGTTTGCGTCCTGCGGATCTTTCCACAATATGTCCATAATGGATAGTAAAAGAATGATATTCCGAAGGCTTACTCCCATCTTTAGAAAGAAAAATCTTATCGGCAATCTCTAAAGCCTTTCTGCCACTTATCCGCACAATCCCAATACCGCCCTCTCCTAAAGGTGTAGAAATTGCTGCAATGGTATCTTCAAGATTATATTTATTCATACTCATAAGGCAAAAGAAGCTTTCTTGCTTCTCCGACTATAAACAAAGAACCGGTAATTAAGACTAAATCTTCTCTATCTGCTTTTTCTTTTGCTAAAACAACCGCTTCTTTTATATTTTTAGTTAAGAAAATTTCGACCTCTGGTTTCTGAATCCTTGATTTTATCGCTTCTGGCTCCTCGGCGCGGGGATTATCCGCTTTAGTAATAATCACAATCTGGGAAATCTCTAAAAGTTCCTTACAAATCCCTTTGATATCTTTATCTTTAGATACCCCTATAACCAAAATCAAACGCTTATAGCAGAAATATTTTTTTATTGCCTCTTTCAAAGCATAAGCACTTGCTCTATTCTGTGCTCCATCAAGAATTATTAATGGTTTATCTCCCACTACTTCCATTCTCCCTTGCCAAAAAACACGTTTGAATCCTTCACGGATTGCCTGGGGAGAAATATAAATCTGATATTTCCGTAACGCCTCAATAATTCCCACCGCCACACTGGCATTGATTAACTGATGCCTGCCTAAAAGAGGCATCTCTAAATGGGGATATTCATCAAAAATACCTCTTATGCGAAAAATCTCCTTTCTGTCAACCAATCCAATTTCCTCAAAGAAAATATCTCGGTTTACTTCATAGAGAAGAGCGTTTTTTTCCTTACAGGTCTGATAAATTACTTCCTTTGCCTCTTTCTCCTGGGGAGCAGTAATTACGATTTTCCCCTCTTTGATAATTCCGCATTTTTCCTGTGCAATAGAAGAAAGAGTATTTCCCAATTTATCAGTATGTTCAAAACTTATAGGAGTAATTGCGCAAACAAGGGGATCCAATACATTGGTTGCATCCAACCTCCCTCCCAGACCTACTTCTACCACCGCAAAATCTAAATTATTTTTTGCAAAGAACGAAAAAGCTAAAGCAGTATACAATTCAAAAAATGAAGGTCTTTCTTTCACCATCTCAATTATGGGTTTTATTTCTTCTACTAAAGCAACCATCTCTTCCTTAGAGATAAACCTCCAGGAATTACCTCGAGCAATTCTTATCCTTTCTCTAAAATCAACCAGATGAGGTGAGGTATAGAGTCCCACAGAGAAACCTGCCTCGGTTAGGATTGAGAAAACCATTGCCGAGGTTGACCCTTTTCCTTTAGAACCGGTAATGTGAATGGAATTAAATTTTCTCTCCGGATGGTCAAAAAATGAAAGTAAATTATCCATCCGTTCCAGGCGGAAAGCAGAACGGTAAGAATATTTAGAAATTCGTTCATAATTAATGAAAGAATTCAGATAATTAAGTGCCTCTTGATAGGTCATTAGGGAAGTTTATAGTTAATTTTCAACTCAATAAAGAATTTCTGTTAATATTTTATCAGTGCTTAAAGTGTCTTATCCCCGTAAAAACCATAACAATTCCCCATTTATCAGCACAGGCAATTATCTCTTCGTCAGAAATTGAGCCTCCCGGTTGAATAATCGCCTTCACCCCTCCTTTAACTGCTTCTTCCACACCATCCGGCTTAGGGAAAAAAGCATCAGAAGCAAGACATGCTCCTTTAGCTCGCTCACCTGCTTTTCGCAAGGCGATGATTACCGCATCCACTCTGCTTGTCTGCCCCATTCCTATTCCTACGGTTTTTGTCCCCTGCACTAACACAATGGCATTTGACTTCACATGCTTAACCACCCTATCGGCAAAAAGAAGAGACCTAATTTGTTCCTCAGTAGGTTTTTTCTTGGTTACTATCTTCAACTTATTTTTGTCCACATTCAAATTGTCTTTTTCCTGAATCAGTGCTCCCCCCGAGATTTTCCTTAAATCAAATTCGTCAATTTCTTTTTGATGTTTGGTGTCGGTCAGCTCCAGGATTCTCAGATTCTTCTTCCGCTTAAGAATTTCCAATGCCTCTGGCTCATATCGGGGAGCAATGATACATTCAGTGAACTCAAAATTATAGATCTCTTCTGCAGTTCTTTTATCCACAATTCTATTTAATCCTACAATACCTCCGAAAGCAGAAAGAGGGTCACATTCCAGAGCATCTAAATATGCCTGAAGCAATGTTTCTGCTTCAGCTACACCACAGGGATTGTTGTGTTTAATGATGCAAACGGCAGGATTTTCAAAGTCATTAACCACATCCCAGGCAGATTGTAAATCCAGAATATTGTTAAAAGAAAGTTCTTTCCCATGGAGTTGTTTTGCCTCTATAATATCGGGGCTTCCGAATTTTGAATTGTGGATTTTATATAATGCTGCCTTCTGATGAGGATTTTCACCGTAACGCAAATCCTGAATTTTCTCAAACTTTATCTCCAGAATCTGCGGGAAACTTTTTGATTCTGAAGAAACCGCAAAAGGTGAATTTAATCTCAGGAATCCCGCAATCGTCTTGTCATATTCTGAGGTTCTTTCAAAAACCTCTATTGCCAGCTTAAATTTCGTCTCTTCAGAAAGAGCGCCTTTATTTCTTCTTAACTCATCCAGAACCTCAGCATATTTTGCGGGATTACAAATAACCCCTACGTATCTATTATTCTTGGCAGCAGAACGCAACATGGTGGGACCCCCGATATCAATATTCTCAATCGCCTCTTCTAAAGTGACTTTTTCTTTAGAAATAACCTTCTCAAAAGGATAAAGATTTATCACTACCAGATCAATTGTTTCAAATCCCTGTTTTTCCATTTCTTCCATATGTTTCTTATTGTCTCTGACT
>JBFWKV010000031.1:0-10339 GCA_050252475.1 Candidatus Omnitrophota bacterium
ACCCCCGACGGAGTAGTTAAAAAAGGAGATGTGGTTAAGGCAGTGGTTGTGAGAACCACTTATCCTATTAGACGCAGTGATGGTTCTTATGTCCGCTTTGATTCTAATGCCTGTGTGATAATTGATAAGGATTTAAATCCCCGCGGAACACGGGTATTTGGTCCGGTAGCCAGAGAGTTGAGAGAAAAGAATTTCTTGAGGATAATATCTTTAGCACCCGAGGTTATATAATGGAAAGAATAAAGAAGAACGATATCGTATTTGTAATTTCTGGTAAAGACAGAGGTAAAAAAGGAAAAGTTCTTGCGGTTTTCCCCAAGGAAAAGAGGGCTATTGTAGAAGGAGTAAATCTTATTAAACGCCATCAACGGAGGAGATCTCAGGATATGCCGGGTGGGATAATAGAGAAAGAGGCTCCTTTAGCCCTTTCTAAATTGATGCTTTTTTGCGGTCATTGCAATCGTCCAACAAGAGTGGGAATTACTTTGCTTAAAGATGGTACCAAAGCAAGATATTGCAAAAAATGTAAAGAAATAATCTAACTAATAACTAAATTATCAAAATGCTACCGAGACTTTTAGAAAAATACAGGAAAGAGATAATTCCTTCTTTAATGAAAGAGTTGGGGTATAAGAATAAATTTGAGGTTCCCCGACTGGAGAAGATAGTGATAAATATGGGGATAGGGGAAGGAGCTCATGATATAAAAATTATTGAAGAAGCGGTTCAGTCACTTGCTATGATTACCGGGCAGAAACCAGTAATTACCCGGGCGCGAAAAGCTATTTCCAATTTTAAAATTAAAAAAGGAGATCCTGTGGGATGCAAAGTAACTTTGAGGAAATACAGAATGTATGAGTTCTTAGATCGTTTAATAAATGTAGCATTGCCCCGTATTCGTGATTTTCGTGGAGTGTCTCCTGATGCTTTTGATGAGAATGGTAATTATAGTATCGGACTCAGCGAATATACTGTATTTCCCGAAATAGAATACGACAAGGTTCAACATGTTTTAGGTATGGATATTACTATCGTAGTAAAAGCAAAAGATAAACAGGCAAGTTTTCTTCTTTTAAAATCATTAGGTATACCTTTCAAGGAGGTAGGATAATTATAACTATGGCGAGGAAAGCACTTATAGTTAAACAAAAGAAGACCCCCCGTTTTAAAGTGAGAAGATATAACCGTTGTCAATTGTGTGGACGGGTAAGGGGATATTTGAGAGATTTCGGCATTTGTAGGATATGTTTCCGTGAGATGGCTTTGCGGGGAGAGATTCCCGGAGTAAAAAAAGCAAGCTGGTAAAATAAAGGAGTAAGAATGTCTATAGATATTCGTTCTCAAGTCTTCACTGCTATAAGAAATGCGGTGAAAGAAAGAAAAGATAGTTTAGATGTAAAGCGGTCTCGGCTTATTCTTGAAGTTGTCAAAATCCTTAAGAGAGAAGGCTATATTCGTGATTTTCGGGAGATTGAAGATAATAAGCAGGGGCTTATCCGTATTTACCTCAAATATACTCCCGATAAAAAAAGTGTGCTCAACAATATACAGCAGGTTTCTAAACCGGGAAGACGGGTTTATGTGAAAAAAGATGATGATATAAGAGTTCTTAGAGGTTACGGTATAGCCATAATTTCCACTTCTCGGGGAGTCCTTACTGATCGTGAAGCAAGAAAGATGAAATTAGGGGGAGAGTATATTTGTAAGGTTTGGTAATGGAAGAGGTAAGCAATGTCTAAATTAGGAAAGCGTCCCATATTAATTCCCAAAGATATAAAAGTTAATCTTGAGGAGGGAAAGGTTACTGTTGAAGGTCCCAAGGGAAGGAGAGAATATTTACTTCCTGCGGGAATAAAGATAGTAGATAAAGGAGATAAATTGGTTGTAGTGCGTTTATCCGAAGATAAACAATGCCGGGCTCTGCATGGTTTAGTTAGGTCCGACTTGGCAAACATTATAAAGGGAGTAAAAGAAGGTTTTTCTAAAGTACTGGAAATTGTAGGGATAGGATATCGCGCTCAAGTGACGGGGAAAAACCTTGTATTGAACTTGGGTTTCTCTCATCCCGTTAATTTTCCTATTCCTGAAGGTATAAATATTGAAGTTCCTAAACCTACCCAGATAATTGTGAAGGGTATAGATAAGCAAAAAGTAGGAGAAATAGCTGCGGAAATAAGAGCGATTTTTAAACCTGAGCCGTATAAGGGTAAAGGGATAAGATATGTAGGTGAATATGTGAGAAAGAAAGCTGGGAAGGCGGTTGCTTAATTTATAACGAGAGAGTAAAGGATGGATAAAAAAGAAATAGGAAGGATAAGGAGACATAAAAGGATTCGTAAAAAAATTTTTGGGACGGCAGAGAGACCTCGTCTGGTAGTCCATCGTACCCATAAAAACCTTATTGCCCAACTGGTAGATGATACACAGGGAAAGGTTATTTTAGGAGTTTCTACGATGAATAAAGAATTGCGTTCTCGTCTTGATAAATTGGGTAATGTAAAGGGCGCGGAGATGTTAGGAGAATTATTCGCCCAAAAGCTTAAAGAGAAGGGTATTACCAGGATAGTTTTTGATAGAGGAGGATATCTTTATCATGGCCGAGTAAAAGCCTTTGCTGAAGCGGTGAGAAAAGGAGGGATTGAATTTTAATTATGGGAGAAAAAAGTATTATAGAAAAAAAAGAAGAGAAAACAGAAGCTGAATTTCAGGAAAGGGTGGTTAAGATAAATCGTGTTTCAAAAGTACACAAAGGAGGAAAGAAACTTTCTTTTAATGCTCTGGTTGTGGTAGGTAATAGTAGAGGTAAAGTGGGAGTTGGATTTGGCAAGGCGAATGAGGTAGCAGATGCTATAAGGAAGTCAATAAATAATGCTTATAAGAATATATTCACAGTTAATCTTCAGAATGACACCATTCTTCATGAGGTTTACGGCCATTTTGGAGCAGCCAAGGTTCTGCTTAAACCAGCAGGGCCGGGAACTGGAGTAATTGCAGGTAGTTCAGTGAGACCTATATGTGAACTGGCAGGGATTAAAAATATACTGGCTAAATCACTTGGTTCAAAGAATGCTATAAATATTGCAAAAGCAACCGTAATGGCTTTAAGAAAACTTAAGTCACCCTCTCAAAATAACAAGGAGCAAAATGAAACTACATGAGATAAGGCCAAGAATAAGAAGGAAAAAGAAAAAACGGGTAGGAAGAGGACCAGGCTCAGGGCATGGTAAGACCGCGGGGAGGGGGCACAAGGGACAGAAGTCAAGAACGGGTTTTGAACTGAGACCCGGTTTTGAAGGGGGACAGATGCCCCTTATACGAAGGATTCCTAAACGGGGATTTGTAAATAAATTTCGCAAGGTCTACCAGGTAGTTAATCTCAGTGAGCTGAATAAAAAGTTTGAGAAGGGCGAAATAGTTACTCCAGAGGCCCTGAAAGAAAAGCGACTGATTAGTAAACTTAGTCTACCGGTGAAAATTCTTGGTGAAGGAGAATTAGAGAAACCAATGGTTATTCATGCCCATAAATTTAGCCGGCAGGCATTAGAAAAGATAAAAAAGGCAGGAGCAACTTTTGAATTTATAGAATCATAATTAAATAAATAGATAAATAATATGCTAGAAGCTTTCTTTAATGCCCTAAAGATATCTGATTTGAGAAAACGCATCCTCTTTACTCTCGGAGCGCTGGTTGTTTATCGTATAGGATGCTATATTCCCACGCCAGGAATAGATGGTAAAGCCTTGGCAGAGTTTTTTGATAAAATCAGACAGACCCAGGGAGGGACTCTTTTTGGAATTATGAATATGTTCAGTGGTGGGGCTATGGAACGTTTAACAATCTTTGCTTTAGGAATTATGCCCAATATATCTGCTTCCATTATTCTTCAATTACTTACTGCAGTAATTCCTTATTTTGAGAAATTGGCAAAAGAAGAAATGGGCAGAAAGAAAATTGTTCAATATACCCGTTATGGGACAGTCCTTCTGGGTATGATACAATCTTTCTTTATAAGTCTCTGGTTAGAGAACCCTGCACATTTTCAGGGGATGCAGATTGTCCCTCAACCCGGATGGGCTTTTCGTTTACTTACTGTGATAACTTTAACTACAGGAACGGTATTCCTTATGTGGTTAGGGGAGCAGATTAGTGATCGCGGTATTGGTAATGGTATTTCTTTGATTATTACTATAGGTATTATTTCAAGAATTCCTACTGCGGTATACCAGCTTTTTCTTCTTCTCTCTCCATTCTCTCCCACAAAAAGACAATTACAGCCGATAGTATTAATTATAATGGCAGTTATGTTAGTAGCGGTGACGGTAGCGGTTATATTGATTACTCAGGCACAGCGAAAAATACCTGTTCAGTATGCGAAGAGGATTATCGGACATCGGATGTATGGTGGACAGAGTACATATTTGCCATTAAGAATTAACCAGGCAGGAGTGATTCCCATTATCTTCGCTCAATCAATAATACTTTTTCCTGCTACTTTAGCAGGATTCATCCCTAATCAGAAATTTCAAGCTTTGGCTTCCCAGCTCTTACGTGGGCACTGGTTATATACAGTTCTCTATACCATTTTGATAATTTTCTTCAGTTATTTTTATACTGCTGTGACATTTAATCCTATAGAGATATCCGAGAATATGCAGAGATTTGGTGGATTTATTCCCGGTGTAAGGCCAGGGAAGAGTACTTCAGAATACTTAGATTATGTAATGACACGTGTAACTCTAGCGGGGGCAATATTTCTGGCAGGGATTGCAGTTTTCCCTGACCTTATTGGAGCGTGGTTAAAAGTACCGTATTTGATAGCCAGTTTTTTTGGAGGAACTGCTTTATTGATTGTTGTAGGCGTTATATTAGATACAATGCGCCAGGTTGAATCTCATCTTTTGATGCGTCATTATGAAGGTTTTATGAAGAAGGGTAGACTACGCGGACGGAGATAAATGAGATTAATTCTTTTAGGACCGCCAGGAGCAGGAAAAGGTACACAGGCAGATTTATTGAAGAATAAATTTGGGATTCCCCATATTTCTACAGGAGATATGTTAAGACAGGTTCTGAAAGAGGACTCTGACCTGGGTAAACGGGTAAGAAGATATGTAGAGACAGGTGAGCTTGTGCCAGACGATATTATTCTGGAGATCATGCATAATCGTTTATTGAAATCAGATACTAAAGATGGTTTTATTTTAGATGGGTTTCCCCGGACGATAAAACAGGCTGAAAAACTTGAAGAGATTTTGCAGAAGATGAACAGACATATAGATTTGGTTATCTATTTTGCTACCTCCGTTGATAAAATAATTGAGCGACTTTCGGGCAGACTTGTTTGTTCAAATTGTGGAATGAATTATCATATTAAAAATATGCCCCCGAAAGAAGAAGGCAAATGTGATATATGTGGAGGGAAATTATATCAAAGGGAGGATGATAGAGAAGAGACAGTACGGAAGAGATTGGATGTTTATCTAAAACAGACTGCAGATTTGATAGATTTTTATAAGGCAAAAGGAATTCTGCACAGCGTGGATGGCAACCGTGAAGCACAGGAAGTATTTAAAGAGCTTATTTTGCTTTTTGAGAAAGAAGGTTTTAAGATAAAGAAAAATGATTTCCATAAAATCACTGAGAGAACTGAATCTCATGAGTGAAGCAGGGAGAATAGTTGCTCGGATAATTAAGGAACTAACTTACATGTTGAAAGAGGGTATCTCTACTTATGAATTAGGGGAAAGAGCAGAAGAGATTCTCAGACAGTGTGGAGCTTCGTCGGCATTCAAAAATTATCGAGGTTTCCCCGGAGTTATCTGTACTTCGGTAAATGAGGAACTTATTCATGGAATACCCAGCAGAAAAAAAATTCTAAAAGAGGGAGATATTATAAGCTTGGATGTAGGGGCAGAATATAAAGGTTTTTTTGCCGATGCAGCAGTTACTGTGGGAGTAGGGCAGATCAGTCATGAGGCGCAAAAACTCATAGAAACAACCCGTAATGCACTGTATATTGGGATAAATTCAGCTAAATCTGGTATGCATGTAGGAGACATCTCATATGCCATCCAGAAATATGTAGAGGCAGAGGGGTTTAGTATTGTAAGAGAATTTGTTGGACATGGAATAGGTAGTCAAATGCATGAGGAGCCAGAAATCCCCAATTTTGGTGAACAGGGAGAGGGACCAAAATTGAAGAACCATATGACTATTGCTATAGAACCGATGGTTAATATGGGAAGTCCAGAGGTGGAGGTTTTATCAGATGGTTGGACAGTGGTAAGCAAAGATAGAAAATTAACTGCTCATTTTGAACATACTGTCTGTATAGCGGATAATGAACCGCTCATTCTAACTTCTTTATAATATGGCTAAAGAGGAGTTAATAAAAGTTGAAGGGGTAATAAAAGAAACCTTACCTAATGCGATGTTTAGAGTAGAAATAGAAGGAGGGCATCTGGTTCTCGCACATGTGTGCGGAAAGATGCGGATGAATTATATAAAGATATTGCCGGGCGATACGGTAGTATTAGAACTTTCTCCTTATGATCTAACCCGGGGGAGGATTATTTATAGAAAAAAATGAAAGTAAGACCTTCAGTAAAAAGAATCTGTTCGCGCTGTAAAATTGTGAGAAGAAAAAGAATAATTAGGGTTATCTGTGTTAATCCTAAACATAAACAACGCCAGGGATAAATTAATTTATTAAACATTTAAATTTATAAGAAATAGATAAAGATTCAGGCGAAAAAACAACTTTTTAGAAAAGCGAGGTAGAGATGCCGAGAATTTTAGGGGTTGATATACCTAAAGAGAAAAAGATAGAGATAGCTTTAACTTATCTTTATGGCATAGGCAGGTCTTTATCCAAGAAAATACTGGAAGAGGCTCAGATTAGTCCTGATATTCGTGCTAAGGACCTCAATGATGAACAGATATCCAAAATAACCCATATAATTCAAAAAAACTACAAGGTGGAAGGAGATTTAAGAAGGGAAGTATCTCAGAATATAAAATATCTTATGGAAATAGGTTGTTATCGGGGACTGCGTCATCGCAAAGGACTACCGGTAAGAGGACAAAGAACACGCACAAATGCCCGGACGAGGAAAGGACCGAGTAAAGGGGTTGGTGTGCGTAAGAAGAAAACAGAAGCAGGATTAACAAAGAGGTGAAATAAATGGCTAAAACAAGGCGAGCAAAAAAGAAGAAAATTACCAGGACGGTAAGTAAAGGTATAGCACATATTCAAGCAACTTTTAACAATACCATTATAACCATAACTGATAGTGTAGGACAGGTTATTGCCTGGTCAAGTGCAGGTTCAGTGGGGTTTAAAGGTTCACGAAAATCTACTCCTTTTGCTGCTCAGATAGCTGCTACCGATGTAGCAAAGAAAGCAATGGAATACGGGGTTAAAGAGATTGATGTTTTAGTAAAAGGTCCCGGTTCAGGAAGAGAGACTGCTATAAGAGCTTTACAGGCTTCGGGATTGAAGATAAATTCCATAAAGGATGTTACACCTATTCCTCATAATGGATGTCGTCCACCAAAACGGAGAAGAGTTTAATTTTTAGGTTTTATAGATAGTAAGTTTTAAGATTTAAGCGAAAGAGGAGAGAAAGATGGCAAGATATAGAGGACCGGTGTGTAGATTGTGCAGAAGAGAGGGGATGAAATTATTTATAAAAGGCGAGCGCTGTATGACAGATAAGTGTAGTCTTACTCGACGTGCTTATCTTCCGGGACAACATGGGAAAACAAAGCCGAAACTTAGTGAATATGCTCTCCAGTTGAGAGAGAAGCAGAAAGTCAAACGAATGTATGGGATATTAGAGAAACAATTCAGGTTCTATTTTCGCAAAGCTTCGCGTTCTAAAGGAGTAACGGGTGAGGTTTTACTACAGCTGTTAGAAAGGAGGCTGGATAGTGTTATCTATAATTTAGGTTTTGCAGTTTCCCGAAGACAGGCAAGACAGATAGTTAGGCATGGACATGTCCAGGTTAACGGGCACAAAGTAGACATTCCTTCCTATATGGTTAAACCTGGTGATGTAATAAAATTGTCAGGCAAAGAATCGTTTTTAAATTCTATTAAACAAAATATTGAAATATGTAAAGAAAGAGCTGTTCCTGCTTGGTTAATGCGCGTGGAAGACAAATTAGAAGCAAAAGTAATTCGTTTACCTCTGCGCAGTGACATAATGCTTCCTATAAAAGAATCATTAATTATAGAGCTATATTCTAAATAATAAAAATTTGTAATATAACTAATCCCTGAAGGAGGGTAGGGAAATGGGGGTAAAATGGCGTGATTTTGAAATGCCCAAGAAGTTAATATTAGATGAGAATACCTATACTGATTACTATGGTAAATTTATTGCTGAACCATTTGAGAGAGGTTATGGAATTACTCTTGGTAATTCCTTACGCAGGGTTTTACTTTCATCTATAGAAGGAGCAGCGGTGACCAATGTGAAAATTGAGGGAGTAATGCATGAGTTTTCTACTATTCCGGGGGTCTTGGAGGATGTCCCTCAGATTCTTCTCAATATAAGGAACTTGGTGGTAAAGTCTCGTACGAGAACCCCTCACATCATAACTATAAAGAGAGAGAAAAAGGGAGAGGTTACTGCTAAAGATATAATTACTGATGAGACAGTAGAAATTATTAATCGCGATTTACATATAGCAACGTTGACGAAAGATACAAAATTTTTTGTAGAGTTAGAGGTATCAAAGGGTAGAGGATATGTTCCTGCAGAAAGGAATAAAAAAGAAGACCAGCCTATCGGCGTGATTCCCGTTGATGCGATATTTAGTCCGGTGAGGAAAGTGAATTTTGTAGTAGAGAATACTCGCGTTGGACAGATGACTGATTATGATAAGTTGATTCTGGAGATTTGGACTAATGGTGCTATTTCACCCAAAGAAGCTTTACTTTATGCCTCTAATATTCTCCAGAGACATCTGGATATTTTCGTAAATTTTGGGGAGTTACCTGAGGAAGAAGAGATTATTGAGGAGGATAAAGCAGCCGAAGCAGAATTATTAGATAAACTAAATACTCCCATAAGTGAGCTTGAACTTTCGGTAAGGAGTGAGAACTGCCTTAGGGAGGCAAATATTAAAACTATAGGCGACCTGGTCAAATGCACAGAACAGGATTTACTAAAATATCGTAATTTTGGTAAAAAATCTCTGTCAGAAATCCAGGCTATACTCAAAGATATGGGGCTTTCTTTAGGAATGGGAGTAGAAAGCAGTAAAAAATCTTCTAAGAAAGGAAAGAAAGAGGAGAAATGAGACACAGAAAGAAATATCGTCGGCTTTCTCGTTTTGGCAGTAGCAGAAATGCTCTGTTGCGTAATATGGCAATCGCTTTATTACGTTATGAAAAGATAACTACTACTCTGGCTAAAGCCAAAGAGATAAGGGGTATTATAGATAAACTTATAAATTTTGGGAAAAAGAATACCCTCAATAGTAGGCGTGCTGCCTACCGGGTACTTCAGAATAGAGAGATTGTGGATAAGCTTTTCAAAGAGATTGCCCCGCGTTTTAAAGATATCAATTCAGGCTTCACTCGGATAATCCATTACCGTAATCGCAAAGGAGATGGTGCTCTTTTAGCTATAGTAGAATTAGTTATACGGAAACCGGAAGAGAAGAAAGAAATAAAGAAAGAAGAAAAGAAGAAGAAAATTCCACTTACTGAGGTTAAGAAGAGAGAAAAAGTAAAAGAAGAAGCCCCTCCAACTGAATTAGAAGAGAAGAAAGAAAAAACCGAGGTGATTCCTGAGGTAAAAGAAGAAAAGGAAGAGAAAGAAAAGAAGGAAGAGAAAGAAGTGAAGGAGGTTAAAGAAGAAGTAAAAGGAATAGAACCCACCCCACCCCCTCGTACAGAAAAAACCAAAGGTTTCTGGGAAGGCATCCGTGGTCTGTTTAAGAAGCGAAAAGATAAAGAAATTTAGAATAGATGGGGCAGACTATAAGTGAAAAGATACTTTCATATCACAGTGGTAAATCAGTAAGTTCAGGAGACATAGTAATTGCCGAAGTTGATTTTTCCTTCAGTCAGGATGGAACTTCTTATCTGGTCATAGAAAAGTTCAATTCTCTCAGTAAAGGAGAACCTGCCAAGAAAGATTTTTTTGCTATGGTTATAGACAATAGTGCTCCCAGCCCTAATCAAAAGATTTCAGAGATTCATAATATAATGCGAAATTTCTGCAGGAGTAAAGATTTATTGTTATATGATATTGGTGAAGGAGTTTGCCACCAGGTTATAACGGAAAGCGGATTTGTATTTCCGGGTAGTTTAGTTCTCGGAGC
>JBFWKV010000032.1:0-10232 GCA_050252475.1 Candidatus Omnitrophota bacterium
TATCCGGTGAAAAACAATAGCATGGATACTCGGATAGTTTAAGATTACTTCAAGATATGATCTTGCTGCAGGATCCCGTTCCATAGCTGCTTTTATCTCTGCACGGAAAAAAAGAGCAATCAAAATAATCCCAATAATTATAATCGTTAAAAACCATAAGAGGAAAGTAATCATTAAGTTGCCTCCTTGAAAATCAGTTATTTCTCTACAAGCACTACCGCAAAACAGGCAATTGCCTCGCCTTTACCAATAAACCCCATCCCTTCATTTGTTGTAGCTTTGATATTAATATTATCCACAGAAATCTTAAGAATTCTACTAATATTTTCTTTCATCTTTGTCTTGTAGAGCGAAATTCGCGGAGCTTCTGCAATAAGGGTAATATCTAAATTTATTACTTTTAAACCACTACGCAAAGCCAAATTAAAAATTTTATTCATAATTTTTTCACTAGAAATATTTTTATATCGGGGTTCATTATCAGGAAAATACTCTCCTATGTCTCCTTTTCCCATTGCTCCTAAAAGTGCATCGGATACCGCATGTAAAATTACATCTCCATCAGAATGTCCTAAAAGACCTTTTTTAAAAGGGATCTCCACTCCTCCCAAAAAAAGTTTTCTCCCTTTTACCAGGCGATGGATGTCATAACCTAAACCAATTCTCATTTGGACCTAATTTTTAATATTGCCTTTGCCAGAGTTAAGTCTTCAGGTGTAGTAATCTTTATATTTAAAGGACTTCCCTTAACTATCTTTACCTTATATCCATAGTGCTCCAAAATCTGGGCATCATCGGTGGCAATAAATTTTTCTTCTATTGCCTTCTTATAACAATCAATAATCAAATCTCTTTTAAAAATCTGAGGAGTCTGAATCTCCCATAGATAATCACGCGGAACTGTCTTTGAAACAAAAGAATTTCTAACTTTTTTTACTGTAGAAGTAATTGGTAAACCCAGAACTGCTGAGCCAAATTCTTCGCCTGCCTTAATTAACCTATTTAAACAATCCTCATCAACAAATGGCCTTGCTCCGTCGTGGATAAGGATGAACTTACTTTTTTCATCCGCAGACTGTAATCCTCTCCAGACAGATTCCGTACGGGTTTTCCCCCCTTCAACTATCTTTTTAATCTTAGAAAATTTGAATTTTTTTAAGAATTCATTGCAGGAAAACTCAAGGGATTCTTTACTTACCACAAGAACAATCTCTCCGATCTCTTTTGACGCCTCCAGATTTTTAAGGGTATAATAAAGAATCGGCTTATTATCTAAGAGAACAAATACCTTATCTACATTTGCTTTTAATCGCTTACCCTTTCCCGCGGAAGGAACAATACAGGATATTTTCATTCAAAAAATTTTAACATAAAGGGAGGAAATTTTTCAAGAAATAAAAAGGCGATATTGTTGCGACTAAATTAAGAAGGTCATAAAGAAATGATTCCCAAACTTCAAACCATTTCTCATAGAAGAATTATTCCTCTAAACAATTAACCAACTATTTTCATTATTTCCCTACTCTTCCAAAAATCATTCTTCCTGCAGAGGTTTGTAAGACGGAGGTAACGGTAATCTCCACAGTCTTTCCAATGAGATTTCTTCCATCTTCTACCACAATCATTGTCCCATCATCAAGATAGGCAACTGCCTGATTGGGTTCTTTACCCTCTTTTATTAAACGGACCTTCATTGTCTCGCCAGGTAAAACTACTGGCTTTAAAGCATTAGAAAGGTCATTTATATTGAGAACCGTTACTCCTTGAAGTTCGGCAATTTTGTTTAGATTATAATCATTGGTGAGAATTCTCGCTTCAATATTTTTTGCCAGCTTAACCAGTTTGGCATCTACCTCCGGTATTTCCGGATAATCTTCCTCATGAATCCTTACTTCAATATGGGGAATCTTTTTTATCCGATTGAGAATATCTAAACCCCTTCTTCCCCGTGTCCGTTTCAAATGGTCTTGAGAATCGGCTATTTGTTGAAGCTCTTTCAGAACAAAACGCGGAATGACTACTTTGCTTTCTATGAAACGAGTCTGAAATATATCAGCAATTCTTCCATCAATGATTACACTGGTATCAAGAATTATAATCTGCTCCCGCCGGCTTTGAGGAGAAAGTTTTACATAAGGAATCAAAAGACTAAATTCTTCTTTTCCTTTCAAGGCAATAACTATCCCTAAATAAGAAAAAACTAAAGTAAATAAAAAACGAAGGAAAGAGATAATCTTCGGTTCAAGAGGAAAGAGCTCTAATATCCACAACAAAAGTTTAGCCAGAATGAGTCCTAAAATAAGACCAAGGATTACGGCAAAAAAACTTCTCAAGGAAACCTTACGCATAGAAACTTCTAATACTACTACAGCTAACCCAATAAGAAAGCCAAACAAAGCACCGATTAAGGGATGAGAAAACCACCCCCCTTTGCCAAAATAATAACCGGTAAATGAGGAAAAAATAATAAAAAACAATCGTAAAAAAACAATACCCATTTCCGCCTCCATTTAATCTAATTAAAATTATTTCAAGACCACATCTACTGCTTCCTCAATATTTTTTACCCCGATAATTTCTAAATTTTTCTTTCCCTCCTTCAAAGAAGAAAGGTTTCCTTTGGGTAAAATGGCCCTCTTAAAACCTAATCTGCTGACCTCTCCAATACGCAATTCTAAAAAACTTATTGACCTTACTTCTCCACCTAAACCTACCTCTCCCATCACTACAGTATCTTTAGAAACCGCTAAATTGCGAAAACTGGAAACAATTCCCAAAATCACCCCCAAATCTACCGCTGGTTCTATTATCTTTATACCTCCCACAACATTAACAAAAATATCCTGACTACCTAAATGTAAACCCAACCTCTTTTCTAATACCGCAATCAATAATGGTATACGATTAAAATCCAACCCCGTACAGCGTCGACGCGCAATCCCCGGCAAAGAGGGAACCACTAACGCCTGAATTTCTACAAGAAGCGGCCTCATGCCTTCCATTACCGGAACTATTACTGAACCAGGAATGTTTTCTCCCCTCTCACCTAAAAATATTTCGGAGGGATTTTTAACCTCTGCTAATCCTTCAGCAGTCATTTCAAATATGGCTATTTCATTAGTGGAACCAAAACGGTTTTTCACCGCACGTAATATTCTCCTCTGCGAAAAATCCTCTCCTTCAAAATACAATACAGTATCTACAAGGTGCTCTAATACCTTTGGTCCCGCTAAAACTCCTTCTTTAGTCACGTGCCCAATTAAAAACATGGAAATCCCCTTTTTCTTAGCAAGAGAGGTAAGTAAATGGGCACACTCCCGTACCTGGGTTACGGTTCCCGGACTGGAAGAGAATTCCTGTTTATAAAGTATCTGCACTGAATCCACCACCACTATTCCAGGATTTAACTTTTCAATGTCTTCAATTACGAAATCTACATTGTTCTCATTTACTATATAAAGCTTATCTCCTGACAGTCCTAATCTTTCCGCTCGCATCTTTGTTTGATTTAAAGACTCCTCCCCGCTAACATAAAGAACACTATTACCTTTTTTACTTAAACTATGGGAGACTTGAAGAAGTAAAGTTGATTTTCCCACCCCTGGATTTCCGCCCACAAGAACTACTGACCCCCGAACAATGCCTCCTCCCAAGAGACGATCAAACTCTTCTATCCCGCTGGGAATTCTTTCCTCCTTCAGAATATTTATTTCCGAGAGGAGTTGGGGAAAAGTTTCTTTATCTCTTTCCTTTGCAACGGAATCAGTAACTAATTCTTCTGCGAAAGAGTTCCATTCTCCACAATCAGGACATCTTCCTAACCAGCGCAAAGAACGATAGCCACAATTCTGACAGATAAAAATAGATTTACTCTTTGCCATAAATTTTTATCTTTTCTTCTCCTTAGGACGATAAAGAAGTTTCCAGGGATGTTGCTTTAAATCTATCACAAATTCCTTCAGTTCATTATATAACTCTTCTTCGCTAATTAACTTACCAACTGTTCCTTGCCCCTGTTTTATCCTATCAACGATTTCCTGTAAAGAGAGCCCCAGTTTATCCAGGTCCTCTGTTAACTTCTGGGTATTTAAAACTACCTCTTTAAAAGCATTTTTAAATTCTGAATCACTCAACAAAGCGCTAAGCGAATTTATGGAATCTTCTAATTTAGAAGCAATTCTGTAACCCAATTCTGTAATCTGTCCAAGGGAAACTGAATCTTTTCCATAAATAACATCGCCTGGTTTTAATACATTATCTTTATTTACCCCCGGTATAATCTCTAAGTATTTTTCTCCCAAAAGACCCAGTGTATTTATATAGGGTGTAGAATCACTATAAATGACAAATCTTTTATCCACCCAGATAAGCAACTCCACATGGGGTAATTCCTTTTCCGCAGGATAGACAATCTGTAAATCTTTTACTTCCCCAATTTTAACCCCTGCTAACCTGACTGGTGCTCCTATCTCAATTCCGTTAGCAAAATTAAAGATCACTTTTAAGTAATATCCTCCTACCGCTGCCTTAAAATCACTTATATAAAGAACAGTAATCACTAAAATTATTAATCCTATTAGAACAAATATACCTACCTTTAATTCAAACATTTTCCTTTTCAATGCTTATCCCTCCTTCCTCCTCTATTTCTATCATTCCTTTTGCTTCTCCAAGGATAAACTGTCTTACCAGAGGATTTTCTGTATTCTTAATTTCTTCAGGAGTACCTACGGCAATAATTCTACCTTTATAGAGCATGGCAATCCTATCCCCAATTCTAAAAGCACTCTTCATATCATGGGTTACTGCAATAGCGGTTATTTTTAATTTATCGTGAAGGCTCACAATAAGGTTGTTTATCGCATCGGCAGTAATAGGGTCAAGACCAGTGGTTGGTTCATCGTAAAGGATTATTTCCGGATGCATGCATATGGCTCTAGCCAGCGCAACTCTTTTTTTCATACCTCCACTTAACTGCACTGGATAAAGGTCTTCTGTCCCGGCAAGTCCAACAAGTCTGAGACACTCTCTTATCCTTTCTTCTATCTTATCTTTTTCAGTATATCCGTGTTCATATAGAAAAAAACCTACATTTTCCCTCACGGTTAGAGAATCAAATAAAGCACTACTCTGAAAAAGCATTCCAAATTTCATGCGTATCCTATCTAATTCCTTGCCTTTTAAACGAGTAATATCCTCTCCATCAATAATTATTTCTCCGGAATCAGGTTTTAAAAGCCCGATGATTAACTTGAGCAGAACCGACTTCCCGCAACCACTGCGACCAATAATTACAATGGTCTCTCCTGTTTTTATCTCTAAATTGAGATTATCTAAAACTTTTTTCCCATCAAAAGATTTGCATAAGTTAATTATTTCTATCATACTTATCTATAAACTCAATACACCCACGCTCTAATTTCTGTTTTCTCACATCCACGAGAAATAATCGCTTATCTAAACATAAAATAAAATAAGGCGGTAAAAAGACAGTCAGCAGCAATAATCAAGATAAAGGAAAAAACCACCGCACGTGTAGTAGCACGTCCTACCCCTTCTGCTCCTCCCTCTGTATCTATCCCCTCTCTACAGGAAATAATAGCAATAATAATAGCAAAGAAAAATGCCTTTATTAGACCAGTAAAAACATCTTTGTAATTCAAAGCGTTAAAAGTCATTCTTATATAGAGACTCTGTCCTATACCCAGCTTACCAACTCCAACCATAAAACCTCCCAGTATCCCGATAAAATCTGCATAGATAGTAAGAATCGGAAGCATGGTAATAAGAGCAATAAAACGGGGAACTACAAGGTATTTAATAGGATTGGTAGCCAAAGTTTCCAGAGCATCAATCTGTTCAGTAACCTTCATCGTCCCTAACTCAGCAGTGATTGCCGCTCCCATCCTTCCTGCAACTACTAAAGCGGTCAGAACAGGTCCTAACTCGCGGGTAATAGAAAGCGCTACCAAAGATGAAATATAAACTTCTGCTCCCAGCTTTTGCATCTGGTAGGCACTCTGTAAGGCAAGGACTATTCCCGTGAAAAGAGAAGTAAGGAATACTAAAGATAAACTATCCACTCCTATTTTTGCCATCTGTTCAAATATGCTCTTCCGCCGAAAAGGAGGAACAAAAGACAAAAATAATGTCTGGATGAACAAAATTCCGATACTTCCTAAATAACCAGTAAGAGAAAGAAATTTTTCTCCCAAATATTTCAACATTGCTTATTCCCTATTTTTAAAATTGGATTCGCCGTTCAAAGCCAAAAATTTCTTCATTTTCTTTGAATCTCAATTTCAGGCTTCTGTCCTCTTTAAATTTATACTCTATCCCAAACTCATCTTGTTTCTCCTCTTTAATTTCCTGCGAATTCTGCATATAGGAACGAAACTGTATGCTCAATTTATCATCTATACCTTTATCCAGAAGTACAGAATCAGGACTGTCTTTCCGTGAAATACTCCAACCCTGCCACTCTATATTCTCCTCATAGGGTATAAGGACAATATTCTTAGCAAAATCGGGTTCTCCCAGCTTCCCTACATCCACCTCGCCCCTAAGCTCAAGATATCCTTTATCCTTATATATGCGTACATCTGTTAATCTGAGAATATTATTTTCTCCTTCAAATTTAATTTTTCCTCCCTTAAATTTGAACGGTCCAAACAAGCCCTCTGTAAGATCAAAACTTCCTTTAGCAGAAAAAATCCCTTTTTTTATCTCCAAAGCTACACTTCCAGAAATATCTCCCCACGCGGTCCAATCAGGATAATATAGATAAGCAAGATAAATAAGATTGAAATTATTCAACAATATATTTAGATTACCTGAGACCTTATCCGCAAAATTTATTTCTCCTGAAATACTCAGGGAATTCATCCAGTTTAGATTATCTATACTCAAAATACCATCTCTTAAGCTATAACTTCCTTCAAATTCTGGTAAAGGTAAATAATTATTGAGGACTGTTCCTGAACTATAAATTCTCCCTCCCCATATTTTCTCTTCGGGGGAAAATTCATTATCAATAAAAATATGGGAAATTAAATCATTATTAATAAAGGCGAAATGATCAAAGGTTATCTTTAAAGATTTATGCCTTTCTTGGAAATCTCCTTCAAGCCGGACAGGAAAATTATTGTCTTCTCCAATTTTTAAACTAAATTTACCTTCTGTGGGCAAAAATTCTCCTGTCAGATGAAAAGTTGACTTCTCTGCAGTATTAAACCCTTCTAACATAATCCTTCTACTATCCCCGCTCATATAAATAACCGCCGGTATAAAAAAAGAGAAAAATCTAAGAGGATGTTCTTTCCATAACCGGCAGAAAAGGTCTATTTTGGGAGCATCTTCGGTGAACCTGCCAAAAATCGCATTTAATTCAAAATTAAGAAATTCTCCCACCCTCCCTTCTGCTTCTGTAATCTGCAAATACCCTTGGCTAAAAACTCCTTCCAGAGAAGCAATCTCCAGAGGCATTTTCTTCCCTTTCACAAAAAAAGAAATATTCTTTGCTTTAAAATTTATGCCCCTCAAGTCTTTATATTTTTTTAAAAAAATATCCCTCAGAGAAAGATTAAAAATAACATTCTTTGCCAAGAAAAAAAAATTGCCTTTGTTATCTGCTATGAGAACATCTCCAAAAACCAAATTCTTTAACATGCCCTGTTTAAACTTTCCAATTTTTAGAGAGAAAGGTAATTTTTGACTTATTTCTTTTACTATTACTGCTTTAAATTCTTCTAATATTTGCTCCCGTTCTTTATAAAGGAAGGAGAAAAATCCTACGATTAACAGGAAGGAGGTTAAAAGAACCCTCTTTTTTCTCCGTATGCGCGCACGCATTCCAATAAATACTTCACTATAAAAGAATCACCTTAGAACCTGTTTTTCCCGTGATGCCTCAAAACCAAGATGGTGCTCCTGTAAAACAATCCTTATTGTGTCTCCTACTTTAAATTTGCCGGCAATTATCTCTTCAGCAAGAGGGTCTTCTACATAACGCTGAATAGTTCTTCTCAAAGGGCGAGCACCTAAAATGGGGTCAAATCCTTTATCAATCAAAAATTCTTTTGCCTCGGCAGTTAACTCTATAAAATAGCCCTGTTCACCAAGTCTTTTCCTGACTTCGCCCATTTCCAGTTCTACAATTTTTTGCAAATCCTCTCGGGTAAGTGGACGGAAAACAATAATATCGTCTATACGATTGATAAACTCAGGTTTGAATGTCTTTTTCACTTCTTCTAAAAGTCTTGTTTTTATCGTATCGTAATCTACTTCTTCTTTCTCACTCCTGAACCCTAAGCCAGCCTGTTTTCTCCACAGATCTGCACCGATGTTTGAGGTCATAATAAGGATTGTGTTCCTAAAATCCACCCTCCTTCCAAAACTGTCGGTAAGACGTCCTTCATCCAAAACCTGGAGGAGAATGTTGAATACATCCGGATGTGCTTTTTCTATCTCATCAAGGAGTACAACCGAATAAGGTCTCCTTCTAATCTTCTCGGTAAGCTGACCCCCTTCTTCGTATCCTACATATCCTGGAGGAGCCCCCACCAAACGCGAAACATTGAATTTTTCCATATATTCTGACATATCCAACTGCACCAAAGCATCTTCATCACCAAACATAAACTCTGCCAACGCTTTACCGAGGAGAGTCTTTCCTACCCCTGTAGGTCCCAGAAAGATAAAAGAACCAATAGGCCGACGGAAATCCTTGAGTCCTGCTCGCGAACGTCGAACTGCACGCGCAATAGCAGAAATTGCCTCATCCTGCCCAACCACTCTCTTATGAATTTCCTCTTCTATGTGGAGAAGTTTTTCCGATTCCTTCTCTTCCAGTCTGATAAGAGGTATACCTGTCCATTTAGAAACAATTTGAGCAATATCTTCTTCTTTAATTTGAGGCTGGGTTTCGTTCTTCTTCTTTTCCCATTCTCGCTTAAGTTGTTCAAGTTCCTGCCTTGCAAGCCTTTCCTGATCTCGCATATTGGCTGCTTTTTCAAAATCCTGCCCTTTTATTGCTGCTTCCTTTTCCTTAGTAAGTTGCTCTATTTTTTCCTCCAATTGCTTAATTTCAGAAGGCGGAGTAAGAACAGAAAGCCTTGCCCGTGAACCTGCTTCGTCAATTAAATCAATCGCCTTATCAGGAAGAAACCTTCCGGAAATATAGCGATCCGACAACCGCGCAGCAGCAATAATTGCTTCATCAGTAATTTTTACACGATGATGCGCTTCATATTTATCCCGAAGCCCTTTGAGAATCTCTATAGTTTCCTCTACCGTCGGAGGATCTACCATGATTGTTTGAAATCTTCGTTCTAAAGCAGCGTCTTTTTCTATATGCTTGCGATATTCATCTAACGTCGTAGCTCCAATACACTGCAGCTCTCCACGAGCTAAAGCAGGTTTTAGAATATTGGAAGCATCAATTGCTCCTTCCGCACCTCCCGCACCCACAAGAGTATGTAACTCATCAATAAAAAGAATAACGTTCTCGGAACGTTTTATTTCATCCATTACTGCTTTAATTCTTTCTTCAAATTGCCCACGATACTTAGTCCCCGCTACCATCAAGGCAAGGTCTAAAGTAATTACACGTTTATCACGCAGAACTTCAGGAACATCTCCCCGAATAATCTTCTGGGCAAGTCCTTCTACTATAGCTGTCTTACCCACCCCCGCTTCTCCTAAAAGAACGGGATTATTTTTTGTCCTTCTACTAAGAATTTGCATCACCCGTTCAATCTCATCTTTTCTACCAATTACCGGATCAAGTTTATTTTCTCGCGCCAGTTGAGTAAGGTCTCTTCCAAAAGCATCAAGGGCAGGTGTTTTTGTTTTTTGCCCGTGGGGAACCCCATACATTGGTCCAGCAGAACTTCCCGCTCCCAGAAGCTCCATTACCGCTCTTCTTACTTTAGTAAGGTCTAAACCTAAATTAATCAACACCTGCGCTGCTACTCCTTCACCTTCCCGAATTAAGCCTAAGAGCAAATGTTCGGTTCCAATATAGTTATGGCCTAAAGAACGTGCCTCCTCCATTGCCAGTTCAATAACTTTTTTTGCTTTTGGGGTAAAAGGAATATCTCCAGAAACCACAGTACTCGGGCCAACCTGCACAACCTTTTCTATTTCTAAACGAATGTTTTCCAGGTTCAAACCCAAATTCTGCAACACTGCTGAAGCTACTCCTTCTCCTTCTCTAATAAGCCCCAGGAGAA
>JBFWKV010000033.1:0-10040 GCA_050252475.1 Candidatus Omnitrophota bacterium
CCGATCTAGCAATTTGTAAATATCTAATGCAGTTAGAGCCATTTTAGTTTACAAATAATATCGGGGCGGACGGATTTGAACCGTCGACCTCTTGAACCCCATTCAAGCGCGCTAATCCAAACTGCGCCACGCCCCGCATAATTGGTTAAATAAATCAGGAGAACTTATTATAGCAAAATTATAAAATGGTGTATAGAATTTTCTGGCTTTATTGGGTTGTTAAACTGTTTTATTCAGAGGGTATGGGTGCAGATGAGCACCAACCAAATTCCTCTTTGAGTTTGCGTGTCATCAGTTCCTTTACTGCCTTCCGAGGGGATTTATGTTCATATAAAACTTTATATACCTGTTCAGTAATTGGAACCTCAACATTCAGTCTCTTTGCCAGTTCATAAGCTGCACGCGTAGTTAGAACTCCTTCCGCAACCATTTCCATCTTGTGCATAATTTTTTTTATCTTCTCCCCTTTCCCAATTCTTTCCCCCACACCACGGTTTCTACTATAAGGGCTGAAACAGGTAGTAACCAGGTCTCCCATCCCGCTCAATCCCCAGAAAGTTTCTGGCTTTGCTCCCAAACTAACTCCCAGACGAATCATCTCTACTAAGCCGCGATTCAACAAAGCAGATTTTGTGTTCGTGCCAAAACCTAATCCATCGCTTATACCGCAGGCAATAGCAATGATATTCTTTAATGCTCCTCCCAATTCTACTCCCACCACATCAGAATGAACGTACACCCTAAAAGTCTCGGTGGAAAATATTTTCTGAAGTTTCTTCGCCATATCCATATCCTGAGATGCTATTACCACCGCAGTGGGAATATCTTGAGCAACTTCTCGAGCAATGCTCGGCCCGGAAAGAACCGCGAGTTTTACTTTTCCCAGCACACTTTGAATAATCTCTGAAGGTCTTAAATAAGAATTCTCCTCAAGTCCCTTAACCACACTGAGAACAATCTTTTTCTCAAAATTAAAGGAAGAAAAATCCTGAATAACAAAACGGAGATATTTTGAAGGGATAGCAATAACAATTATAGAGAAATTATCAATTATGTTATTTATATCTTTGATTATTCTTACTGAAGAGGGAATTTTTATCCCCGGAAGAAATTTAATGTTTTCTCTTTTCCTTTCCAGGATATCCAGATAATCAGCGAAATAACCCCATAACCCTACAGAATACCCCTTTTTAGCCAGCAGAATGGCTAAAGCAGTTCCCCAGCCTCCATCTCCTAATATCCCGATATGCATAGCCTTAACTGGTAAGATTTAAATTTGTTTGTTGCTCCCAGAACTCTCTAAACATGAACCACTGTTCAGGATATTTCTTCACATATTTTTCTACAACATCCATAATACACTGAGTAAGTTTTACAATGTCCTCTTCATAACTACCGGAAGGAATAAACTGGATTGGTTTTTCTAAATAAAGGGTAAAAGTGTCATCTTTCTCTCTGATTGTAAAACCGGGAACAATTATTGCTCCTGTTCTTAATGATAAAGTAGCAGGACCCCGAGGAACACGAAAAGGCCTACCAAGAAAATTTATTTCTGCCTTATTCCCATGAGGGCTAAAATCACGATCCCCTAACATGGCTACCATTTCATTATTCTTCAATGCCTCAAAACAACGACGCAGAGCAATACCCAAGGGAATGACTTTAATACCCTTTCTCTTTCGCTGGTAAGTAAATAATTCGTTTATGCGAGGGTCTCTATGCTCCCACGCAACCGCGTTTACGGGATAACCCTTCTGTGCCATAATTATACCGCCGAGTTCCCAGTTACCTAAATGGGCAGTAAGCCCCACTATTCCTTTACCCAGCTTAAAAGCGTTGTCCATATTCTCCAAACCTGCAATGCGAACATTCTCTCTCAAAAATCGCTTATTAATTAAACCAAATCTAAAAAAATCTACGAGGTTCTTGGCAAAGTTGCGAAAAACCTGCCGGGCATATTTTTTTATTTCTTCATCTTTAATACCGATGTATTTGAGGTTACGTTTTAAAGCTTTCCTCTCCTCACGGTAAAACAAATAGTATATATCCGCAATAAAATTAGCAATACTATAAGCACAACGACGTGGCAAACCTATGCTTAAATTATAAGCCAGTTTATAAAAAAAATATTGATTTCTTATCATCACAATGAATGTTCAAGAGCCAATTTTGCTATTTGTAAAGAAGATTCGGGATGCCCATGGCGAATAGCTTCCCTATGCATCTGCTCCAATTTAAGAGAATTGGTAAGTAATTCTCTGAGCAGGATTCCCACTTCAAACTCATCTTTTGCCTTGAGGGCCACATTTGCCTTAAGCAGGAATTCAGTATTTTTGGCTTCCTGACCGGGAAGTGGACGAATAATAATCATGGGAATTCCTTTCGCCAGAGCTTCCGCAGTAGTCAAACCACCGGGCTTGGTAATAAGGACACTGGTTATCTCCATGACTTCATCCATATTATCTATATAACCTAAAATAAATACCGGCTTTTTAAAGTGTCTCTTTCGCAGGGAAAGCCTCGTATAAAGAAATTTATTCCTTCCACAAACAACCACGATTTGGAAAGAAAGAGGAATACGGGAAATTATATTTACTAATTTATTTATCGGCCCTAACCCCTGACTGCCTCCCATAACAAGCACCACAGGTAATTCTGGATTAAGATTTAATTTCTCGCAGATTTTCTTTTTGTCTTTTTCTTTTCTAAATTCAGGAGATACCGGAATACCCAGGATTCTTATTCTCTCCTCTGGAATGCCTTCGCTTCTTAAACGAGCAGCAGTTTCCTCTGAAGGAACGATATAAAGATCTACCGAGTCGTATAACCAGTAAGAATGAGCAACATAATCTGTTAAAACTCCCATAAGAAATGTGTTAAAACCATAGGTTTTCTTATAATCTGCTATCATCCCACAGGGAAAAGCCTGGGTACAGATTACCGCGTGTGGGCGAAAATCTTCCAGAAGAACTTTAAGCTTTCCTGAATTAAAGCGGTGAATGAGTGATCTCAATCTCTGTGTATTTCTTACAATTTTAGGATTATCATAAAGATAATCCCATACCTCAGGCTTATTCTTTATAATTGACATATAAGTACGGTTAATAATCCGCGCAAGTATAGGATTGGTATAGGTAAAAGCATCAATATTCAATATCTCAACTTTATCAGGAGCAATTTCGCGCAAAGCTTTTTCAATGGCAAGACTTGCCCGATGGTGTCCTGAATTAGGAGTAATATATAATAAAAGAACCCTTTTCTTGTCCATGACTATTCAATAATCGCTAAAACATCACCTATTTTAACAATGTCTCCTACTTGAAAAAAAATCTTTTTTAAAATCCCCGAAGCAGGTGCAGGTAGATTAAAAGTAGTCTTCTCGGTAGCCATCTCTACCAAATCTCCGCCCTCTTCCACATGTTCTCCTTCTTCAAAATACCAGTAAGAAACAGTTGCGTGGGTAATTCCTTCTCCTAAAGCAGGCAAAATTACTTCCATTTTATCATCCCTCCTTTTTTTACAAACTGCGTAACCTCTGCGAGAATCTCCTCTGCTAAATAAGAACTCCTCACAAAAGGTCCCGCCAATACAAATCTCAATCCTATATCCTGAGCTATTCTTCTATAGTACTCAAATTTCTCCGGCGGAATATATTCTTTAACCTCTAAATTTTCTTTAGAGGGCCTAAGATATTGTCCCAGAGTAAGAATATCTACTCCTGTATTATTTAAATCTTTCACCACCTCAACTATTTCTTCTTCTCGCTCCCCTAAACCGAGCATAATCCCTGATTTAGTTAAACTACCAAATTTTTTAGCTGTTTTCAAGACTTTTAATGAAAGATAATAGTCTGCTTGAGGTCTCACCTGGGGATATAAGCGGGGAACAGTCTCAAGATTATGATTAAGAATATCCACCCCACTTTCAACTACCAATTTAATAAGCGAATCCTCCCCTCCAAAATCAGGAATAAGAGCCTCTATGGTAAGCAAAGGGAAAAGTCTTTTTATCTCCTTAATTATCCGTGCAAAATGTTTGGCTCCTCTGTCAGGAAGGTCATCCCGCGTAACTGAGGTAAGAACAAGATGTTTTATATCAAGATATTTAACCGCATGTAAAATATTGTTTAATTCCTCCTCGGGAGAAAGATTTTTTGTTTCTTTCTTTACAAAACAGAAACCACAATTCCTCGTACAATTCGTTCCTAAAATAAGAAAAGTAACTCTTTTTTTAGAAAAACATTCACTCATATTTGGACAGAGCGCCTCTTCACAAACCGTTCTTAATTTAAGGGTTCTTAAAATTTCTCTAATATGTAGTAACTCTTCTGTATTATAAAAGCGTTTGACCAACCAGCGGGGATAAACTGACAATTTCATAAGTAAAACCCCTCCTGTATATTTCAGCCTTCAGAGCCTTAATTAAATTATCTTTTATTATCTCTTCTGATAAATCATCTTTTAACTCTTCTTTCAACGAAGTAACTCTCAATCCTTTTATTCCACAAGGATTAATGTAATTAAAATATCTTAATTCAGGATTGATATTTATACTAAAACCGTGAAAGGTAATCCATTTGCTTATACCTATTCCGATAAAACCAATTTTTCTGTCTTCTACATAGACTCCGGGTAATTTTTCATCAAACTCTGCTTTCAGACTAAACAAAGATAGGAAACCAATAATCCAGCTTCCTAAGAAGGATAAATAAAATTTGATGTCTTTTTTCCAATTTGCTAAATTTAGAATTGGATAAATAACCAACTGTCCCGGGAGATGTATGGTTACCCCCCCTCCGCGATTTGTCTTTAAAATAGAAAAATTATCTCTCTTTAGATTTTTTTCATCTGTAATAATATCCTCTTCTCTTGCATTTCTTCCTAAAGTAATAACGGGATAGAATTGACTATATAAAATAACCTCCTCAGGGAAACCATTTTTTTTCTTCTCCAGAATAATTTCCTGGAACGATTGAACCTCTTCAAATCTTCTCAAACCTAAATCAATAAACTCAATCATCATGCAAGATGCATGGGAAAGTTTAAGGAAGAAAAAATCGCTTCGGGGATTATCTCTGAAAAAGTAGGATGTGCATGAATAGTTTCCAAGATATCTTTTATTTTAATTCTATTCTTAATCGCCAGTGTCAGTTCGGGGATAATATCAATAACATTATTCCCAATCGCATGGGCTCCTAAAACTATCTCTTCTCTTTTATCTATTATCACTTTTAAAAACCCCTCCATCTCTCCTGTTGTATGTGCCTTCCCTAAAGCCCGGAAAGGGAACTTACCTACCCCGTAATTAAGCCCCCTTTCCTTTGCCTCAATCTCCTTCATATCTATTGTAGCTATCTCAGGAAAGGTATAAATACAGTTAGGGATTGCTTCGTAAGACATCTTTTTATTTCTCCCTTCAATATTCTCTACAACTCGCTCTCCCTGAAACATAGCCACATGTGCAAGAAAAACTCTACCAATTGTATCACCTATAGCAAATATATGAGGAACAGAGGTCCTTAAATATTCATCAACAACAATCCAACCTTTTTGTAAATTAATCCCTGAATTCTCCAGACCTAAATCGCCGGTATTGGGACTTCTTCCTACAGAAACAAGTATCTTATCCACCTCAATCGTTGTTCCATCAGAGAGAGTAGCAATAACCGTGCTTTCTTTTATATCCAATTTTGTGACTCTTCTCTGGGTTATAACAACAATTCCTCTCTTTCTAAAACTTGCTTCTAAAGCCTGGGAAATTTCTATATCCTCTTGGGGAAGAAGATTTTTGAGTAATTCTACAATAGTAACCTTCACTCCCAGAGAAGAAAACAGAGAAGCAAGTTCGCAACCAATTACTCCTCCCCCTACAATAAGCAAAGAAGAAAAAGAAGGGCTTTCTTCCAGAATATCATCGCTGGAAAGAATATTCTTATGGTCAAATTTCAAATCGGGCAATTCGGCAGGAGAAGAACCGACAGCAATAACAATATTTTTTGCTTTTATTCTGCCGGCTCCATCAATAATTTTTATGGTATTACTATCTATTAACTCTGCTTTCCCTCTAAACAGTGTTACTCCTCTTGTTTTAAAAAGATACTCTATGCCCCGGCGCAAATTTTCCACAACTTTTCTTTTTCTTTCCCATATTTTATTGAGGTCTATATGTAATTTGCCAATCCCTATGCCTGATTCTTCTGCTTTCTCAATAAGATTTATCTGACGAGCCGATTCAAGAAGTGTCTTGGTAGGAATACATCCCTGATTGAGACAAACTCCACCCAGATATGCTTTTTCAATTACTGCGGTCTTAAAACCTCGCTGGGCCGAACGTAAACCTGCAACATAACCCGCCGGTCCTGCTCCCAAGATAACTACATCAAATTCTTCCATTATATAATCATCTGAAGAGTAAGGCGAAAATCTCTTTCAACTTCTCTAAGAAAATTTTTCTCCTCAGGAGTTAAATCTAATTCAATTATCTCTTCAATCCCATCTTTACCAATCTTTGCCGGCGTACCCAATGTAATATCTTTTAAACCATACTGTCCATCTAAATAACAACAGACAGGCAGAATTTCCTTTTTGTCTTTTATAATCGCCTCAACCATCCTCAAAACTCCTGCAGAAGGAGCAAAAAAAGCACTTCCTCCTTTAAGTAATTCCACAATTTCTGAACCACGCTTTCTTGTCTTTTCTTCTGCTGACTTTAATTCTTCGGTACTCAATAGGTCAATTATATTTTTATCTTTACATTTACAAAAGCGCGAAAGAATAAGCATTTTATCTGAATGGCTACCTATAACTAAGCTCTTTATACACGAAGAAGGTTTGTTAAGGTAACCGGATAATTGCACAGAAAAACGCGCTGAATCCAGAATTCCCGCCATTCCCATTACGCGTGAAGGTCGGAAACCACTCAGTTTCAAAGTAACATAAGTAAGGATATCCAATGGATTAGTTACTACAATAATGATGGAATTGCCTGCATATTCCTTTATTCCCGCTACTGCTTCTTTAATCACTTGAACATTTTTCATCAGCAGTTCTTCGCGCTTCATCCCTGGTTGGCGGGTAAATCCTGCTGTAATAACTACAATTTCTGAGTCCTTTATCTCTGCATAATCCTTTGTACCAGTTACTTTCGCCTGATAGCCCATAATTGCTCCTGCGTCCAATAAATCTAAAGCCTTTGCCTTGGCTAAGTCCTCCTGAATATCCAGAAGCACTACATCTGCCAGATCATGTTCTAAAATCCGCATTGCAGACTGTGCTCCCACATTTCCTGCTCCAATAATGGAAACTTTCATGCTTCTCCTAGCTCCCGGCAAATTGCTTCTGCCATTTCCATAGTACCTACTGCACTCGGATCATCACGATGGGGTTTCAAATCGTAAGTAACATATTTACCTTCGGCAATAATCTTACTTACTGCTTTCTCTAACCTCTCTGCCGATTTCTCCTCTCCCAGATACCTGAGCAATAAAACTCCGGAAAGGATTGTTGCAGTGGGATTAACTTTATTCTGTCCCGTATATTTTGGAGCGCTTCCATGTACAGGTTCAAATAAAGCAATCCCCTCTCCGATATTTGCTCCCGCTGTCACACCCAGTCCCCCCACCAGTCCTGCACAGAGGTCAGATATTATGTCCCCATAAAGATTGGGTAGAACCAAAACATCAAAATTTTCTGGCTTCTGAACAAGCTGCATAGCAAGATTGTCCACAATATAAGATTCAAAATCAATTTTACCCTTATATTCCTCTGCTACTTCTTCAGCGGTCTTCAAAAAAAGCCCATCAGTAAATTTCATGATGTTTGCTTTATGGACACAGGTAACTTTTCTCCGTTTATTCTTTAAAGCATATTCAAAAGCAAAACGTACAATCCGCCGGGAAGCAAAGTAAGAAATTGGTTTAATGCTTAATGCTGAATCAGGTCTTATCTTCTTTTTGGTAAAGGATTCTATTTTTTTAATTAATTCTTCAGTATCTTCTCTGCCTTTTTCAAATTCTATTCCTGCATACAGGTCTTCGCTATTTTCCCTAATTATAACCAGGTCAATATTTAGATTCTTATAGTATGTTCTCACCCCTGCATAAAGCTTACAAGGTCTTACACACGCATATAAATCAAGTTCCTGTCTTAAGGCAACATTTACTGAACGAAATCCACTCCCTACGGGTGTGGTTATTGGTCCTTTTAAACCAACTTTATTCCTACGTAATGATTCTAACACTGTTTGAGGAAGCGGGGTTCCGAATTTCTCTATAGCTTTTTCTCCCGCAATAACTTCTTCCCAATCAATTTTTACTCCCGTAGCCGAAATACACTTCTTCGCAGCAGAAATCACTTCCGGGCCTATACCATCTCCTGGTATTAAAGTGACTTTATAACTCATATTTTATTAGATTAGTATTAAACTTTTTAATCTGGCTAACTATATCTTATGTTTTTTAAAATATTCTATAGCCCCTCCCGCTTTAAGAATATCCTGCATCAGAAGAGGTAAGGGTTTAATATCTATTTCTATACCCTGACTAATATCAACGATTTTATTTCTCTCTAAATCTATCTCTAACTCATCCGTATCTCTTATGGAAGAAGTATCCGCCTCAATAAGCATAAGTCCCAGATTTATGGCATTGCGGTAAAAAATACGTGCAAAGCTTATAGCAATTACTGCTTTAATTCCGCTCGCTTTTATAGCTAAAGGGGCTTGTTCACGTGATGACCCACAACCAAAGTTTTTCCCTGCAACGATAAAATCACCCTCTTTAATTTTTTGAGAAAAATTGGGTATAATATCTTCAAATATATGTTTCGCTAATTCTCTCGGGTCGGTAATGGAAAATTTGTACCTCCCTGAGATTATATAATCTGTATTTATATCATCACCTAATTTATGCGCTATCCCTCTCATGATTAAAGATATTTTCTTGGGTCGGTAATCTTACCTTCTATAGCGGAAGCACTAACTGTAGCCGGAGAAGCTAAATATATCTCTGCATTGGGATTACCCATCCTTCCCTTAAAGTTTCTGTTGGCAGTAGAAATAACCACCTCTCCATCTGAGGGTATTCCTGCATGAGTTCCTACACAAGGACCGCAACCAGGAGAAATAACCGCTGCTCCTGCCTCAATGAATATCTCTATTAAACCTTTCCTCAAGGCTTCCCGAAAAATACTCTTTGAGGCAGGGGCTACAATAAATCTTACCTCTGGATGGACACGCCTATTTCTCAAAATTTTTGCAGAAATCTCTAAATCTTCCAGACGCCCATTGGTGCATGTCCCCAAGAACGCCTGATTAATACATACTCCTTTAAGTTCCGATACAGGTTTCACATTATCCACCTGATGAGGACAGGCTACCTGAGGTTCAATCTTTGAAATATCAAATTCTCTTATCTGAAAATACTTAGCATCAGGGTCAGGAAAAACAGGGGTAAACTTCCTTCTTGCCCTTCCTTTCAACCAGTTCTCGGTCTTTTTATCAAAAAGCATTATACCTGCCTTTGCTCCCATCTCTACCGACATGTTAGCAATAGTAAAACGACCATCCATATTCAATTTTTTTATTACATCACCAGTATATTCAATGGCTTTATAGTTAGCATAATCTGCTTTAACCTTACCGATAATATGTAATATAATATCTTTAGCAAAACAACCAAAGGGTATTTTTCCTTCTATGATAAATTTTATAGTTTCGGGAACTAAAAACCAATTTTTACCATAAGCAAGAGTTATGGCAATATCGGTAGACCCCATGCCAGAAGCAAAAGCATTCAGAGCACCGTAGGTACATGTATGAGAATCTGCTCCGAGAACTAAACTACCCGGTAATACAAATCCGCTTTCCGGTATAACCTGGTGGCAAACTCCTTCACCAATATCATATAACAATAAATCTTTACTCCTGCAGAAATTTCGCATTATATTATGAATCTCTGAAATCTTTTGATTAGGGCTGGGAGCACTATGGTCTATAACCAGAGCAAAATAATCTTTCTTGGCAGGTTCTCCTTTACTGAGAGA
>JBFWKV010000034.1:0-9791 GCA_050252475.1 Candidatus Omnitrophota bacterium
ACAGATTCGAATACCCCAGCACAGTGCTATTCATATGGACGGTAATGGCAGATGGGCAATAAAGAGGCGACTTCCTCGTATCATGGGACATCGTAAGGGGGTAGAAACTGCACAGAAGATTGTACAGGCATGTGCGAAATTAGGGATAAGAACATTAACCCTCTATACTTTTTCTACAGAGAACTGGAAAAGACCAAAGGAAGAGATTGATTTCTTGATGAAAATTTTGAAAGATTATCTTACCAAGTATAGAAATTTATTTAAAGACTACAATGTGCGTTTTCAGGTTATCGGTCGGTGGAAGGAACTGGATTTTGATATACGAGAACAATTGGAGGAGGTTATTGAAGAGACAAAGAACAATTCGGGGATGGTTCTAAATATTGCTTTAAATTATGGGGGGAGAGCAGAGATAGTTGATGCAGTTAAGAAAATTGCAGAAGCAGTAAAAAAAGGAGAAATTTCTTTGGATGAGATTGATGAGGAGCTTTTCGGTAGCTTTCTCTATACAAAAGGATTACCCGAACCGGACCTTTTGATTCGTACCGCAGGGGAATTGCGCATAAGTAATTTTCTTCTCTGGCAGATTTCCTATACAGAGTTTTATTTTACAAAAAAACTCTGGCCCGATTTTACCCGACGCGATTTAATAAAGGCAATATCCGCCTTTCAAAAAAGGGAAAGGCGTTTTGGTAGTGTTTTGCATAACTGATTAATATTATGCAGAAGAGATTTAGTGTAGGGATATTATTAACTCTTTTTCTGATAACGGTTATAATTAAAGCTCCTTCTTTTCTAGGAATGGCTTTGGTAATTGTTATTGTAGGAATTTCTCTTTTTGAGTTTTATAACTTGGTAGAGAAAAAGGGAATTATTATTTCAAAAAAATTTGGCATTAGCCTTGGTTGTCTTATCCCGTTGCTTGTTTATCTAAATTATTTATTTAAAGTTTCTTCTCCCTCAACATGGGAAATAGTTTTTACTATAATAATCTGTTTTATTATCTTTGCAGTTCAGTTTACCCGCAAAGATTCCCACCAGGCAATTGCAGTTCTCTCCACTACTATATTTGGCATTCTCTACATCAGCTGGCCATTAAGTTTTTTTATAAAGTTTCTCTACCTAGATAAAGGCCGTTGGTTAATTTTGTTCTTGCTTTTAGTAATTAAGTTAGGAGATGTAGGCGCATATTTGGTAGGAACAAAATTTGGTCGTCATACTCTTATTAAAAGAATCAGTCCAAATAAGTCTAAAGAAGGGACAATCGGAGGATTAATTTTCAGTATTATGGCAAGTTTGGTTGTGGGAGGACGATATTTAAAGATGGGGATAGCCGAAGGGATAATTCTGGGATTTCTTCTGGGTGGGCTCGGACAGCTGGGAGACCTTTGCGAGTCATTACTCAAAAGGGATTGTGAAGTTAAGGATTCCGGCAAGCTCTTTCCCGGATTAGGGGGTATGTTGGATTTGGTAGATAGTGTAATTTTTGCTGTTCCTTTATTCTATCTGTATGTCAGTTTCTTTTTAAAATAGAAAAAGATTATGAAACGTATTGCTATTCTCGGTTCTACGGGTTCTGTAGGAGTAAATGTTCTGAGAGTAATTAAGGAGTTTAGAAGCCAATTCAAAATAGTGGGATTAACTACCTATAAAAATATAAGCCTTTTAGAAAAGCAGATTAAGGATTTTAATCCCCAGATGGTTGCCATTCATGATTTGACTTCTGCAAAGAGATTCAGGCTGAAAGGAAAGATAAAAATTTTTGAAGGTATGGATGGATTGATTAAAGTAGCGACGGATAAAAGGGTGGATTTGGTGGTAATCTGTATTGCGGGAGCTTCGGCTTTATTGCCTTTAGTGGAAAGTATAAAAAAGAGCAAAGATATAGCTCTTGCTAGCAAAGAACCCCTGGTGATGGCAGGGGAATTAATTAAAAAATTTTTACGTATATATAATGCACGAATAATCCCTGTAGATAGTGAACACAGCGCAATTTTTCAATGTCTCGACGGCAGGGATAGAAAAGAAGTAAGACGTTTGATTCTGACTTCTTCTGGGGGACCTTTTAGACTTACTGAGAGAAAGAAATTTGAGAATATTGAACCAAAAGATGCTCTTAAACATCCCTGCTGGCGAATGGGGAAAAAAATTACCATTGATTCTGCCACGTTAATGAATAAAGGTTTAGAGATAATTGAAGCAAGATGGCTTTTTGACCTGCCGGTAGAAAAAATTGAAGTTTTGATTCATCCTCAGGCAATAGTTCATTCTCTGGTAGAATTTGTTGATGGGAGTGTTCTGGCGCTTTTAGGAATTACCGATATGCGTTTACCCATCCAATATGCTCTTACCTATCCCCAGCGTTATCCCGCAAGTTACAGATATTTAGATTTAGCCAGAATAAAAAATCTTACTTTTGAAAAACCGGATTTTAAGAAATTTCCCGCACTTTTATTGGCCTATGATGTGGCCCGGAAAGGGAAGAGTTTTCCTTGCGTACTCAATGCAAGTGATGAAGTTTGTGTGGAGGCTTTTTTACAAAAAAAAATAAAGTTACCCCAAATACCCCTGATAATTTCGCAGGTATTAAGAAAGCATACACCGGTGAAATTAGATACTGTAGAAGATGTTCTTTTAGTTGATAGCTGGGCGCGCAAAGAAACCTGGAAGATTATTAAGGAGGAATAAAAATGTCAGGACTTGCTTTTTTGTTTGTATTAAGTGTACTTATTTTAGTCCATGAGTTCGGTCATTTCATTACCGCTCGAAAATTGGGGGTAAAGGTTGAAAGATTCTCTCTGGGATTTGGGCCGGTAATTTTCTCTTTTAAAGGAAAAGAGACAGAATACTGTATCTGTTTAATTCCTGTAGGTGGTTATGTAAAAATGGCAGGAGAAACCCCAGGGGAAACTCTTTTGGGAGAAAAATGGGAATACCGTTCTCAACCCATAAGAAATCGTTTTCTTATTGTATTGGCAGGACCTTTGCTTAATTACCTGCTTGGTTTTTTTGTTTTCTGGTTAGTTTTTGCTACAGGGTATCCTACAGTTACTCCCCGCGTGGGAGAGTTGGTTAAGGATTATCCGGCGGAAAAAGCAGGTATTCGGGAAAAAGATTTAATCATCAAAATTGACCAACAAACGGTAAAAAGCTGGGAAGAATTAACAGAGATTATTCATAATACCAAAAAAGAATCTTTGTTGCTTACTTTGGAACGCGAAGGTAAGGTTATGTCGGTAAGAGTTACGCCCCGTCGAGAAGTCTTTACTGATATTTTAGGAAGAAAGAAGGAGATTGCTCTTATTGGCATAAAACCTGCCGAAGAATTTATTAAAATACGTTATCCATTTTTGGAATCCGGATTACTTGCGGGGAAAAAAGTTTTTTTCCTTACCCGGCTTACTTTTTTGGCTCTTTCTCGTTTAGTAGTTGGACGTCTAGCCTTGAAAGAATCAGTTTCCGGACCCTTAGGAATTTTTTACATTACTAAATGGGCAGCAGAACTGGGGTTGAGTACTCTTTTTAATCTTCTGGCATTATTAAGTGTTTCTTTGGCTTTGTTTAATCTATTGCCTATACCGGTTTTAGATGGAGGGCATCTCTTCTTTCTTATCATTGAAAAATTGAGGGGAAAAGCAATGAGTGTTAAGATGCAGGAAACTATTACCCGAGTGGGAATGGCTCTATTGCTTATGTAAATGATTATTGTTTTCTATAGCGATTTACAGCGTTTTCAGATTATAGATAAATTAATGCATTTCTTGAAAAAGTAGTATACCGTTAATTACTTCAGTTATAGCTGAGGGCGAATATGGAAATAAGAAGGAGAAAAACCAAACCGGTAATGGTAGGGAAGGTGGGGATAGGTGGTAATTTTCCTATTTCCATTCAATCTATGACAAAGACAATTACCGCAGATATTAAACACACAGTTAGACAGATAAAAAAGCTGGAGGAAATTGGTTGCGAAATAATTCGTGTGGCAGTGAAGAATGAAAAGGATGCAGAGGCAATAAGAGAGATAAAAAAAGAGATTAAGATACCTTTAGAGGCGGATATACACTTTAATTATCGACTTGCGCTGTTGGCGGTTACGGCGGGAAGCGATTCTTTGAGATTAAATCCGGGCAATATTTATCGTCTTAGAGAGATTGAGAATATTGTGCATAAAGCAAAAGAGAGAAAAATTCCTATAAGGGTAGGAGTGAATTCTGGCTCTATAAGAATTAATAGATTGAGAAATAAAAAAATTACCTTGAGTGATTTGATGGTAGATACTGCTCTTGATTACATAAGAATTTTAGAAAAGATGAGATTTTTTAATATAATAGTTTCTCTTAAAGCTTCAGATGTGTTGTCTACTGTAGAGGCTTATCGGAAAATGGCACGTTTGTGTCCTTATCCTTTTCATTTAGGTATTACCGCAACAGGACTTCCCTTTACAGGGGGAATAAAATCGGCCTTGGGTATAGGAATTCTTTTAGCCGACGGGATAGGAGATACCATTCGTGTTTCTTTGGCAGGCTGTCCTGAAGAAGAAATCAGGATAGCAAAGTTGATTCTTTCAGCGCTTAATTTGAGAAAATTCGGACCGGAGATTATTGCCTGTCCAACCTGTGGGCGTGCTCAGATTGATGTAGTCAGACTTGCCCAGGAATTAGAAGAGAAATTACAGATTGCCAATTGCCGATTACGAACTGAGAAGCCTCTAAAAATTGCCATTATGGGATGCGAGGTGAACGGTCCAGGTGAGGCAAAGGATGCTGATATCGGGATTGCGGGTGGAAAACACTGTGGGGTTTTGTTCCAAAAAGGGGAAATCATTACCCGCGTAAAGGAAAAGGATATTATCAAGGTTCTCTGGGAAAAAGGGATAAAACCCCTTTTTGAAAAAAGTATCTAACCTTTTTATTCCCCAACTTCCCCCCACCAATCTTGCGACCAAAAGGTGCCGTCTCTTAAAGCCAGTAGGAAATCATCAAGCCAGCTTTCTACACGCAGGGGATTAAGCTTTCCTGTAATCCGGGGATCTAAATGAAATTTTAATATTTCTAAGGAGCGTTTTAATACATCTTCTAATTGACTAAGTTCTCCTCTTCTTTTTAATATTTTATATACTTTAGGGATAAAATCATCGGTAAATATCTCTGCACATTTAGCGGTCCCCATTACTTTAATATATCTTTTTCTCCATTCTTCTATGATAGGTTTTAAACGGGGGTCTAAAGTAAGAATAGGATGGTCTGGTATGTCTTCTTCTATAATCTCTTCTTCTGGCGATTCTTTTCTCATAGTTTCTTCTTCCACAGCTTTTTCTAAATCTTCAAAAAGCTTATCCCAGAATGTTTTAGGCTTAATGCGTCGCAAGATTAAATCTGCCGGAGAAGAACTAACGTTTGTTAAACAGAGTGCCAACATACAAAATATTATAAAAATTACTGAGATAATTCTCATTTTATCTCCTTTTTTATAAGGTATTTGTTTTTTTCAAAAGATATAACACATAATAATTTTAATCGTCAAGAGGTATTTCTCATTGACTTAAATTCTTTCTTATGTTATGCTTTTACGAGATAACTTTTAGAGGGAGGAAAATGCGCTGGTCAAAAACTTTTTTACCTACTTTAAAAGAAATTCCTAAAGACGCTGAGGCAATCAGCCATATTTTGATGCTGCGCGCAGGACTGATTCGTAAACTTGCCAGTGGGACCTATGCTTATCTTCCTTTGGGCTGGCGTGTATTAAATAAAATAATTAGCATCGTAAGAGAAGAGATGGACAAAACAGGGGCGCAGGAAATGCTTATGCCTGCACTCCATCCTAAAGAGCTGTGGGAGAAAACCGGCCGGTATAACCTGTTAAAAGGTGATATTTTGATTACTTATAATGACCGCCATGGGAAAGAGCTTGTTTTTGGCCCTACCCATGAGGAGATAGTTACCTTTTTAATAAGTGGAGAGATTAATTCCTATAAGCAACTTCCCCAGATTCTCTATCAAATACAGACTAAATTCCGTGATGAACCAAGACCACGTTTCGGCATAATTAGAACAGCAGAGTTTATTATGAAAGATGCTTATAGTTTTGATTGTGATTGGGAGGGATTGGATAAAAGTTATGAGAAAATGTACAATGCCTATAAGCGGATTTTTGAACGTTGTGGATTAAATTTTATCGCCATTGAAGCAGATCCAGGAATGATGGGAGGCAATGTTTCCCATGAATTTATGGTTTTTACCGATAGCGGAGAAGATAAGGCAGTGGTTTGTAAATCCTGTAATTATGCAGCAAGTTTAGATATGGCAAGAATTGTTCCCCCCATTACTAAGGATAACAAAATGCCGGTGTTAAAACCTATAAAAGAAGTAGCTACGCCGGGAGTCTCTACAGTGGAGGAAGTTTCTAAGTTTCTCAATATTAGTCCTCAGGAATTGGTGAAAACCATAATTCTTTTAGCCAACGGTAAAGAAATCGCGGTACTGGTAAGAGGAGATTATGAATTAAATTTAGTGAAAGTTGCGCGGTATCTTAAAACAGATAATTTGGTTATGGCGGATGGAAAGACGATAGAGAAAGTAACCGGAGGACCAGTGGGGTTTTCTGGCCCGGTGGGTTTAAAAGGAATAAGGATTTTAGCCGATTATTCTCTTAAAGGAATGTTTAATTTTGTCACGGGGGCAAATAAATTGGATAAGCACCTTGTGAATGTAAATATAGGTAGAGATTTTGCTATAGAGGAATTCGGGGATTTCCGTTATTTTACTTCTGAGGATAAATGTCCTCAGTGTGGCAAAGATATTTCTTTAAAGACTGTTCTGGAGATAGGACATACATTTAAATTAGGAACAAAATACTCCCAGGCGTTTAAAGCCCATTTTTTGGATAGCGAAGGTAAAGAGAAACCGATGGTCATGGGATGCTATGGGATAGGGATAAACCGTATTATGGCTGCATTTATTGAGCAGAATCACGATACAAATGGGATTATCTGGAGTAAAAATATTTGTCCTTTTCAACTCCTTATCCTTCCCGTAAATATGGGAGAGCCTTTGGTTAAGGAAACGGCAGAAAGGCTCTACTCTGAAATGGAAAAAAGAGGTATATCTTGCCTTTTGGATGACCGGGAGGTTAGCGGAGGGGTAAAGTTTAAGGATGCAGACCTTTTAGGGATTCCGTTACGGTTAGTTATTGGCAGGAAGTTTATAGAAGAGAATCTCTTGGAATTAAAGTTAAGAAGAACCGGAGAAATAACCTATTTCCCCCTGGCTACCGCTTTAGAAAAAATACTTGACAAAATCAATAATTTAGATTAAAATTTTATTCAAGATTTTTCAAAGAAAGGAGTTGATTTGAAAGTGGGTGAAGAACCCACTTTTTTGTTAAATGTTTGAACAAGAGATTTTAGAGCGAATAAAAGAACTGGTGATCCCCTTTTTGGAAATCCAGAAGGTAGAACTGGTAGAGGTGGATTTACAGCGCCGGGGGAAAAATCTTCTTTTACGTTTTTTGGTGGAGAAAAAAGGGGGTATAAAACTGGACGATTGTGTCTTCTTAAATCAGGAGATAGGAAGAATATTGGATCACTATCCTGAAATAATTAACGAAAGTTATATTCTGGAGGTTTCTTCACCCGGTTTGGATAGGCCCCTTGTTGAGGAAAGAGATTTTGTGCGTAACTTAGGTAAAAAAGTAAAGGTTATCCTAAAAGAAGAGTGGGGAGGGAAGTTTGAATATGAGGGAGAGATTTTTGATGTTTTGAAAGGATCGCTCCTACTTCAGTTGCTTGGGAAGAAAGAAACTATATCTATTCCTCTGGATAAAATTCAGAAAGGTAAGATTATCTACTAAGGAGTAGAAATATGAACGATGAAATAATTGCTGCGCTAAATTATATTGAACAAGAAAAAGGGATTAAGCGGGAGACTTTGATCCAAGCAGTGGAATCCGCCTTAGTCTCTGCTGCACGTAAAGCTTTGCGTCTTAAAAAAGAAGACAATATTGTTGCTCGTTTGGATCCCGAAAGCGGTAAGATAAGTTTTTTTCTGGAAGGAAAGGAAATTGATTCTACCCCCTTCAGTAGGATTGCTGCGCAGACCGCTAAGCAGGTTATTATTCAGAGAATTCGCGAAGCTGAGAGGGGGATGGTTTTTAGTGAATTTGAGGCAAAAAAGGGTGAGGTAGTAAATGGACTGGTTCACCGTGTGGACAAAGGTAATTTAATTATTGATTTAGGGAAAACGGAAGGAATTATCTTGCGTCGTGAATATCCCCGTAATGAAGAATTCAAGCAGGGAGACAGGATTAAAGCGTTATGTATTGAGGTGCGCAAAGAAAAGCAGGGTCCTCCTGTAGTTCTTTCCCGGGCAAACCCTGATTTTGTTAAAAAACTTTTTGAGATGGAAGTTCCGGAGGTTTATGAAGGAATTGTAGAGATAAAAGCTATTTCTCGCGAAGCAGGAGAACGGACCAAGATTGCAGTGTGGTCTAATGACGAGAAGGTTGATCCGGTAGGTGCTTGTGTAGGAGTTAAGGGGGCAAGGGTTAAGAATATTGTTAGAGAGTTACAGGGAGAGAAAATTGACATTATTCGCTGGAGTCCCGATCTGGTTGAATTTGTGAAAGCTGCTCTTGCTCCTGCCCAGTTAGAAGAGGTAAATATTGATAATGAAGCAAAAAAGATTCAGGTTATTGTAAATGATGACCAGCTTTCTATAGCTATTGGCAAAAAAGGGCAAAATGTGAGGCTTGCCTGTAAACTTGTAGGCTGGGATATAGATGTGCGTACACGTATCCAATTGGCTGCCCAGAAGAAATTGGGCATAAAAGATATAGACGGAGTGGGGGCAAAAACAGCAAAATTGTTAGAAGAGGCAGGTTTTACAGAGCTTACTCAATTGGCTAATGCTACCGTGGAGGACCTTACCAAGATAAAAGGTATAGGAAAAGTTTCTGCACAAAAAATTATTGAAGGAGCAAAAGCCTTACTTAATCAAAAGTAATTAATTTAAATTTATTATTATATTTCAAAATAAAAATGAGTATACGTGTTCATCAATTAGCCAAAGAGTTAGGGATTACTTCGGTAGAGCTCATTAATAAATTAAGGGCTTTGAAAATAGAAGTGAAGAGCCACATGAGTGTATTGAATGACGAAGTTGCCCGGCTTATTAAAGAGGAATTCACAAGTAAGGCAAAAAAAGCCTCTCCTTTAAAAACAAAGAAAGAGAAAAAAATCTCCGAATCTGCTCACCAAACAGGTGAAGTAAAGACAGAGGTAGTAGAAGAGGTTAAAAAAATTGAAATCAGTTTCCCCTTTACTATAAAAGAATTAGCGGTAAAGCTTTCACTTAAACCTTCCGAAATAATGCAAAGACTTCTCCGGGAAGGGATCATGGTAAATATAAACCAATACATTCCTGAGGAGATGGTAAGTAAAATTGGGGAAAAACTATGTTGTGAAATAAAAAGGCTCCCTACAGAAGAAGAGAAAATTCTTGAAGAACATTCTCAACCCACGGATGTTTCTCGTTTGAAACCCCGTCCACCGGTAGTTACGCTCATGGGGCATGTAGATCATGGAAAGACTTCCTTACTTGATGCTATACGTAAAAGTAATATAGCTGACAAGGAAACGGGGGGAATTACTCAGCATATTGGAGCATATGAATTGGAATTCAGGGGTAAAAAAGTTACTTTTCTGGATACTCCCGGCCATGAGGCTTTTACTGCAATGAGAGCACGGGGAGCAAATGTTACTGATATAGTAGTGCTCGTGGTGGCAGCTGATGATG
>JBFWKV010000035.1:0-9503 GCA_050252475.1 Candidatus Omnitrophota bacterium
CAAGAAGAATCTCTTTCTTAATCATTAAAGCAATTAATCCAATAATTCCTCCCAAAGAAAGAGCACCGGTATCTCCCATAAATATAGTAGCAGGATGACAATTATGCCAAAGAAAACCAAGACTTGCTCCTACAAGACAAGCCATAAACACAGTTAACTCTCCTGCTCCGGGAATATAGGAAACCATTAAATAATGGCTCAAACGGTAATTGCCGGCAATGTAACACAGCCCCGTATAAGCCAGTCCAACCATGAGAATAGAACCTATAGCTAATCCATCCAAACCATCGGTAAGATTAACCGCATTAGATGACCCCACGATGACGAGAACAGAAAAAATAATATAAAGAAAACCAAGGTCGAGAAATATCCCCTTTAAGAAAGGCAATTCTAAATGATGGTCAATAGCAGGATCAAAATAAAATATTATTCCCATTATAATCCCTAGAAAAATCTGGGCTAAAAATTTCCATCTCGGTCTTAAACCTTTAGAATTTCCTTTTACAAATTTGAGGAAGTCATCGCAGAAACCAAGTAAACCTAAATAAACCAGAGAAATCAAACTTAAACGGATATAATGGTTAAGAACATCTGCCCAGAGTAAGGTGCTCAAAACAATTGCAGATATTATCGCTAATCCTCCCATACTCGGGGTATTCTCCTTATGTTTGAAATTATTATGAAGGATGAAATCTTTTTCATCACGCAAAGGTTCGCTTATTTTATTCGCTCTTAAAAATTTGGTTAATTTGTAGGTCAATAGAAGACAGATTATAAACGCAGTAATACTCCCAAAAGCAGCGCGAACAGTAATATAGCGAAATATATTTAATCCTGAATATAACGAACGAAAGTAATGTAGATAATAGAACATTTCTTTTAGGATGTAATTATTTTTTCTTTTTCCTTTATTCCCTGTATTATTTCTTCCATATGCATTCCCCGTGAACCTTTTACTAAGAGGACATCCCCATCTCTTAAATTATCTTCAAGGAACTCTATAATTTCTTTATTGGAATTGAAATGTTGAACTATTTTTATTTTACCTGCAGTAAGTACTGTTTTACTTATTTCCTCAGCATATCTACCTTTTGTTAACAAAATGTCTATATTTTTATTATTCAATAATAATCCTATCTTTCGGTGACATTCAAGAGCATAATCCCCCAACTCCAACATATCAGCTATTACTAAAACTTTTCTTCCTTCTGTTCTAAAATAAGAGAGTGCCTCAATTGCTGAAGCAACAGAATTGGGATTAGCATTATAAGTATCGTCAATAAGAATAAACTCTTTCTGGCTGGGAAGGTTATTATCTCTTATTCTTAAAATATTCATACGCATCTTGGGAGAAAGAAAATTCTTCAAATGAAATGCCATGTCCTCAAGAGAGATATCATAAAGACTCCCTACTGCTATAGCTGCTAAGGCATTATAGATATTGTGAATCCCAATAAGAGGAAGAAAAAAATCTACACCTTTTACTTTGAATCTTATTCCCTCCTCTGAACAGAATAAAGACTCTCCTCTAAAATCGGCAGGGTTTTCTATGCCGAAACTCAAAAGAGAAAAATTACCTTTATTCTTAAGTAGATTTTCTCTTAAAAGACAATCGTCTGCATTAAAAACAACGGTGTTATTTTTATTAAAATTGCTAACCAAACGCAATTTCTCTTTTAAAACCCCAAAAGGACTCTTCAGAAATTCCAAATGAGACATTCCTATATTAGTAAATACTGCTACATCGGGTTTAACCATATCTCTCAATACTTCCATTTCTCCCGGTTGACTTATCCCTATCTCAAAAACAGCCAATTCATGATAATTATCTAACTCTAACAGAGTAAAAGCCAAACCAATCTGATTATTATAATTAAAAGGGGTTTTTAGAACAGACATAAATGGTGAGGTTATATGGGAAATCATTTCTTTCACTGTAGTTTTTCCGTTACTCCCTGTTATGGCAATAATGGGAAGATTAAATTTACAGCGGTGATAAGAGGCTAACTTCCGTAAAGCATCCAGGGTATTACTTACTTGGATTATACAAAAACTGTGATTTTCTCCTATTTCAATATTTTTCTCTACAATTGCTCCTTTTGCTCCCTTAGCTAAAACATCCCTCACAAAATCATGTCCGTCAAAATTTGCACCTTTTAAAGCAATAAAAATATTACCTTCTCTAATTGAACGCGAATCAGTACTAACGCCGGCAAAGAAAGTATTCCTATCACCCTGAATTAACTTTCCTTCTGTAATCTCAAGAATTTTTTCTATATTGAGTTTTAGCATATAAGATTATCTACACCTTGAAGAAATATTATCCAGAATGAGCTCTTTTGCTACAACACGGTCATCAAAGGGGACAGTAATATTTTTAAATATTTGATACGGCTCATGACCTTTGCCGGCAATAAGAACCACATCATTTTCTTCTGCCATAAAGATTGCTTCTTTTATTGCTGCGTAACGGTCTAAAATTACCTGATATTTTCGGAAGCCAGGAATAAAACCTTTCTCTATATCCCTGATAATCATTTCGGGTTCCTCTGAACGAGGATTATCGGTAGTAAGAATTACATAATCTGCTAATTCTGAAGCCACTTTGCCCATTAGAGGCCTTTTTTCTCTACACCTGTCTCCTCCACATCCAAAAACAATTATTATTCTCCCTGGAGTAAGGGAACGGAGAGAACATAATACATTTCTGAGTGCATCATCGGTATGAGCATAATCAACAAAAACTCTAAAAGGTTGACCAACATAGATAGGTTCCAACCTCCCGTTTACATAAGAAACCTTCTCTATACCTTCCTTTATCTTATCTAAAGCAAAATTCTCAGTTATCCCAAAAGATACTCCTGCAAGGATATTATAGACATTATGCATCCCCAACAAAGAGGTTACGATCTCTATCTCTCCATAAGGGGTATTAACCCAGAAATGGCTTCCTTCTATTTTTAAAGATATCCCATATGCCTCCACATCTGCAGAATTATTAATACCATAAGTAATAGTCTTAGCAGAAGTACGCATAAGCATATCTTTTCCTCTCGCGTCATCTACGTTAATTATGGCCCAGGCAGATTGATTTAGTCTCTCAAAAAGTTTCGCTTTCGCATTAAAATAATTTTCAAATGTCCTATGATAATCAAGATGGTCGGTAGTAATATTGGTAAATATCCCAGCTTTAAAATCTATACCATCTACTCTTCCCTGGTGAAGAGCATGAGAAGAAACCTCCATAACTACATAATCTATGTCCTCTCTTTCCATATGAGAAAGTAATTCCTGTAGCTGAATTGCGCCGGGCGTGGTATTCAAGGCAGGAATTACCCGCTGGCCAAAACGGTAACTAATCGTTCCGATCACTCCCGTCTTAAACCCCATAGATTTGAGTATACTTTCTATAAGGTAAGTGGTGGTGGTCTTACCGTTAGTCCCTGTGACACCAATGACTTTCATTTTAGCCGAAGGATGCCTATAGAAATTAGCTGATAATTTAGCCAAAATGTCTTTTGTATTCTTAACGCTGAGAAAAATGACATCTCTATTTTTTCTAATCACTTCATTTAAAGAAACAGAATAATTATAAATAATTACTTTTGCCCCCCGTTCTATTGCTTCCTTAATAAAAGCACTTCCATCTTGATAATTACCCTCTACCGCAACAAAGATAAAACCAGGTTTACATTGTTTTGAATGATCAGTAATCCCTGAAATTTCTAACTCATAAAAAGATGATGGACAGTTAATATCAATATCTGCAAGGATTTCCTTTAGTTTCATTTTCATTTTTTTTCAATGAGAAATATGTTCAGCAAATTTTAAATCTACAGACAGAGAATCAAGATATTTTAAAGAATCTATTGCTATGTTTCTAAAAACCGGAGCACACACCACCCCACCGTAATAGGGATATGGCTCATCCAGTACTACTCCAATAACCAATCTTGGATTTTCTAAAGGAGTAAAACCGACAAAAGAAGAAACAAATTTGCGATGTGAATATACACCATTTTCTACTTTCTGTGCGGTACCCGTTTTACCTGCCGAAAGATATTCCTCCACAAAAGCTCTTTTGCCAGTTCCATATTCTACCACTCCTTTTAATATCTGAGTCATCAGCCTTGCGGTAGTAGGAGAAATTACTTCTCTAATTTTTGTAGGAGAAGAGGTAAACAAAACAACCCCTTTGCTATCTCTTATTTCTTTAACAATATAAGGCTTCATGAGATAACCTCCATTAGCAATAACCCCCATCGCCATCACTAATTGTAAAGCAGTTGTCATTATTTCTTGTCCTATAGGAATTGCTCCAATAGAAGTTTTTGAAAGTTTATTTAGCGGTCTAATAAAACCTTCGGCTTCACCGGGAAGGTCTACACCCGTTTTTCTCCCCAGTCCGAAAGCATAAATGTAAGGATAAAGTCTATCTAAACCCAATTTCTGAGCCACTTTTACTGTACCAATATTACTGGAGAAACCAATTACTTCTTCAAAAGTTAACCAGCCGTGGGGCTGATGGTCATGAAGAATGTGAGTTCCTAAATTATACGAGCCTTTCTCGCAGAAAAATCTTTCTTTTAGAGTAGTAACCTTTTCCTCCAAAGCTGCAGAAGCAGTAATTATTTTAAAAGAAGAACCAGGTTCAAACATATCAACAATCGCCCGATTGCGTAAATTCTCTTTACTAAATATACCGGGATTATTAGGATTAAAATTTGGATAATTTGCCATAGCCAGTATTTCTCCTGTATAGGGAGATATTACCACTACCGAACCACCCTGCGCTTTTGTATTCTTAACCGCTTTCTCCAACTCGCGCTCGGCTATGTGTTGTATTACAGAATCTATCGTGAGAATTAAATCATATCCATCTACAGGAGGAAGATAGTCATAATCTAAGAAAAAAATCCTCCTGCGTTTAGCATCTTTATTAGATAAGACAAAGCCCGGTCTGCCTTTAAGATGTTTATCGTAATACAATTCTATTCCCTCTATACCATTATTATCTATGTCACAAAAGCCAATTACGGTAGAGCCGTTATTTAACTGTGGATAGTAACGTTTTGTCTCTTTGACTAAATATATCCCTTTCAAAGAAAGTTTTCTCAAAGCTTCTGCAGTATCCTTACTAATCCGGCGGGCTATCCATACAAAATATTTATCCCGGGATAATTTTTCTGAAATTATATCTTTATCTATATGGAGAATACGGGAGAGTTTTTCTATAGTAGAATAAGGTTCTTCTATCTCTTTGGGGTTAGCAAAAACTGAGTCTACAGATAGATTTAAAGCAAAGGGTTTAAAATTTCGGTCAAATATGGTACCCCTGCGGGGCTTCAGGGGAATATACATCTCGTATTGGCTCTTCGCATATTTTTCAAGATAAGGACGACGGATAATCTGAAGGTAGATTAAACGGAAAGATAAAAAAAGAAACCCCAAAAGAATAAAAGAATATAATATATATATATTTTTTTTTCTAGAACTCTGCTCTATCACATTAAATAAAAATTTCTATCAGAATTAAGACGTTATAAAAATTATTGACCTGCTTCTGCCTCAGATCTACCTCTAAATACTTTAGAAAACAATCTACCAATTTTCTGCCACAAAAAAGTCTTGTTTATAATGCTTGAAGAGGATAAATTTTCTTCTCTCAATTCAGAGATTATTATCCGTGGCTTCGTATATTTCAGCTCTATATGGTTTGCTAAAATATTCCTTTCCAGATTTAGCGGAGATTTTAATCTGGCAACATTGTACTTCAAAATTCTATTATGGTCAATAAGATTATTGATTATCTTATCCCTTTGCATAATCTGATAACTTAATTCTATTTGATGAATATTCTGCCATACATAGAATAGAGCACCGCATACACATAAGGAAACAATAAGAAGAAAGTTTGTAACTTTCATTCTATCTTTTCCCCCACACGTAATCTGGCGCTTCTTGCACGTAAATTCTCTGAAATTTCATCAATGGTTGGTCTGATAGGTTTTTTTGTGATTATTCTAAATAACTTATTTTTTTGATTTAACTGGCGAAATTTATTTTTAACAATGCGGTCTTCCAAGGAATGAAAAGATATTACTGCTATTCTTCCTCCTGGTAAAAGCAAATCAAAGAAATTATCAAGAAAATAAGAAAGATTATTCAATTCATTATTTACTGCTATGCGAAGAGCCTGAAAAGTACGCGTGGCAGGATGAATACGTCCATAACGATAATTTTTAGGAACTGCTTTCATAATGATGTCTACAAGTTCCATAGTAGTCTCTATGTTTTTCTTTTTCCTTGCCAGAATAATACCGCGAACAATTCTCCTGGCATAGTGTTCCTGAGCATTGTTCTCTAATATTTTTGTCAGACTATCTTCATTCATATAATTAACTAAATCAAATGCGCTAAATTTCTGTGTCTTGTCCATACGCATATCCAGAGGTCCGTTATAGCGAAAACTAAAGCCTCTTTGAGAATCCTCAAGTTGAATTGAAGAAATTCCGAGATCAAGGAGAAACCCATCAACTTTCTCTATATTTAAATCTGATAATAAATCTTTTATATCTTTAAAATTTCCGTTTACCAATTTAAAAGAACCGCCATATTTATTAAGACGCCTTTCAGCAATTGAAAGCATATTTATATCTCTATCTATCCCTATCAAGAATCCATGAGGTAAAATTCTTTCCAAAATGGCTTCTGCATGTCCTCCTCCTCCAACAGTACAATCAACTATTACCTTACCGGGAGAAAGATTCAAATTTTCTATTACCTCTTTTAACAATACAGGTTTGTGAAATAACCCTTCCCTTTCAGAATTCATTTCTCTATTATCCGCAATGTCTTCCAAGTCCATTATTCCCAGAGCTTCTCTGCCATCTCCTCGAAATAAGGACGAGAATTTTCGTAGAATTCCTTCCATAAGGCTTTACTCCAGATTTCTATACGGTTAGAAACCCCAATAATAACAATGTCTTTTTTCAATTCGGCAAAATCTTTTAAATATTGAGGGATAAGTAGCCTTCCTTGAGAGTCAAGTATTACCTCCTGGGCACCGGAGAAATAAAGCCGATTAAATCTTCTTGCTTCGGAATGGGTAAAAGATAAACTCTTAAACTTTTCTTCCTGAATTCTCCATTCTTCTTCAGTAAAAAGGAATAAACACTTATCTAACCCTCTGGTAAGATATAGTTTTTTTATACCCTTCTCTTTAATTATTTCACGAAAACGAGCAGGAAGGATAATCCTTCCCTTCCGGTCAAGAATATGGAAGTATTCTCCATAAAACATCCACTTTCCTCCACTTTAAACCACCATATGACTAAAGTATACCACTCTATATATTATTGTCAAGAAAAAAATAAAAATTGTTATATTGTTACAGGAAGGTTAAAATGCAGGTTTACGTGAGAAGAAACGGCGTGCAAACAATACATCTTTTTTAATAGCTGAAATAAGAGAAGAGCTACTCACAAATTCTTTTTCAGCCCTTATTCTTTTTATAAAATCAACCTCAAGGAACTTACCGTACAGATTGTCCTTAAAATCAAGGATATACACTTCTACATTCAAATTCTTCTTTTCTCCAAAAGTTGGACGATTACCTATATAGACAAGACCGGAATAGATACTTTCTTTTAGATGTACTTTTACTAAATAAACCCCTGAAGGCGGAATTGTCTCCTGCTTTATATCTAAATTTGCGGTGGGAAAACCTAATTTTTTCCCTATTCCCTCTCCTTTTATCACTCTTCCATATATAGAAAAAGGACGGCCTAAAAGGTAAGAAACTAACTTAAGATTACCACGATTTAATTCCCTCCTTATCCAACTACTGCTGATTGTCCTCTTCTTATATTTAACAGATGGAACTACCTTCAGCTGAAAATTAAATTTAGCACTCAATTTTCTAAGTAAGTTTATATTTCCTTTTTGTTTATATCCAAAACGAAAATTCTCCCCCACATATAATGTGCTAATACCTAAACCTTCATATAATATATTTTTTACAAAAAGAAAAGGTGAAATAAGTGAGAAATCTTCATCAAAGGGAATAACCAAACAATAATCTATACCGAGATTCCTTATAATCAAGAGCCGATGCTCTAAGGAAAGCAAAAGAGGGAAGGTATGTTGTTCCCTAATTATTTTTAAAGGATGGGGATGAAAGGTAATTATTAAAGAAGGTTTTCCATCTCTTTTTGCTTCTTTTATAACCTTATGGAAAATTGCTAAATGGCCTTTATGGATACCATCAAATATACCAATTGCCGAAACTGTTCCTTTTGGTATTTTATTTAGATTGTGTAAACGCCGTATAATCTTCACTGATTATTTTCTCTAAAGGAATAATGAAATTCTCTAACGAATCAATCTGCCGAAGAGCATCGATACTGACTGAATTTTCCAATAAGAATTTGCCACAGCGCAGACGTCTAAGTGAATAAAGGTAAAGAGGTATCTTTAATTGCTTCATAATTTCGTCGCAAAGGCTTCTGATATAAGTCCCCCGGGAACATAAAATATGAAAATAAATAAAAGGTGGAGAAAAATCAATCAGTTTAAAGAAATAAATTTTTGCCATACGCGGTTTACGAATTACCGATTTCCCTTCCCTTGCGAGTTCGTAAAGCCGTTTCCCTTTATAATGTAAAGCAGAAAACATAGGGGGGGTCAAATAAACATCGCCGGTAAGTGAGAGAAAGACTCGTTCTATATCATCCTTCGTCAATCTTTTAACTCTATCTTCATCTTTCTCTTCCAATATCACCCTTCCTCCACCATCACCGGTATCAGTAGATTTACCGAGATAAAAACTTCCCTCATATTCTTTATCCATTGCTACAACATAAGGAAATAATTTAGTCGCCTTCCCCAGTAAAATCACCAATACACCCGTTGCCTCTGGATCAAGGGTCCCCCCGTGTCCTACTTTCTTAATTCTAAATCTCTTACGAATAAAGTCAACTATATCATGTGAAGTAAATCCTTTGGGTTTATCAACAATAACTATTCCATCCATATCAAATCTCTCTTTTTATTCTGGACAAAACCAGTTTCTCTATCTCTTTAAGTTTACCTTCCAGAATACAACCACTAGCAGCAAAATGTCCTCCACCGCCCAGAATACGTGCTAATCTTCCTGCATCTAAACCACCACGAGAACGAAAACCTACTTTAACCTTATTCTTTTCTATCTCCTGGAATAATACTGCTAACCTTATACCCTCTATGGAACGTATCATTTCTATAAACCCCTCCGTATCCTCTAATTTAGCTTTTGCCTTACGTAAAATCTCTTGAGAAACCACCATCCAAGCAATTCTTTTAGTTTTATCTATTTTAAGATTCCCCAGAGCAATTCCTAATAATTTCATCCTTGCCAGAGAAAACATTTCATAAATATGTTCAAAGACTAAAGAGGGCTTGAAATTGTATTTAAGAAGATGTGAAACTATACGATGTGTATCTGCCGAGATCGGAAGAGCACA
>JBFWKV010000036.1:0-9326 GCA_050252475.1 Candidatus Omnitrophota bacterium
TTTTAGAAATAGACCCTTCAGAGATTAGAAAGAGAATGCTTTTTCTAAAAAAACTCATTCATTTTTAAAAAAAGTGTTATATAAATTACGATAATCAGAAATTTTGAAAGATTCATAAATACAATAATCTAATAAACTTTATTTCTATCTAATCGTGAATAATCTCCAGAAGAAACCAGCTACCACATATCCTTGACTTTATCTCCCATTTTTGCTATGATTTCATACGAGATATGTTGATTAAAAATGTTTTTTTCTTTATTTTTTTGTTTTTCTTCCTTTTTGGTTGCACTGAGAAAGAAGATAAAAGTTTCACTGTTTCAGAAGAGGTAACTGTTTTAGAGAATTCTTCTTCTCCCCTGCAGAAAATTGATAATTTTAATGTGGAGGGATTTACGGAAAAGGGAGAGAAAGAATGGGAAATTGAGGCAAAAACTGCTGATGTAACTGAGGGCTTGGTGAAGATGGAAGAGGTTAAGGCTACTTTTTGGGATGAGCAGGGCAGAGTAGATTTAGAAAGCGATAAAGGAGAATATGATAAGGAAGGCAAAAAGGTATATTTGAATAATAATGTATTGGTAAGAACTTCGGAAGGGACAAAACTTGTAACCGATAAATTAATCTGGGATGTTCAAAAACAAGAAGCCACTACCGATGAAGAAGTAGTGGTGGAGAAAGAAGGTCTGGTTGCGAGTGGGAAAGGTGCAGTTGCAGTAACGGAGGAAAAAAAGGTAGAGTTGAAAGAGAGTGTGAAAGTTAAAGCCGACTCAGGAACAGTAATTACTTGTAAGGGGCCCCTGGAGTTAGATTACGAAAAGAACATCTCTAAATTTTTTGAAGAGGTGAGAGTGGAAGATGAAAGAGGAGAAATATTTGCGGATAGGATGGAGGTTTTGTTTAATCCTAAACAGAGAGAAATTGAGAAAGTTTTTGCTTATGGTAATGTGAAGATTATTCATGAAGGTAATGTTGCCTATGCAGATGAGGCAGTTTATGATGCCGGAGAGAAAAAGGTTTTACTCAAAGGCAATCCGCGTTTAGTAATTGTTCCAAAAGATTAGTTAGAGGAAAAGATAGAGAAGGAAATGAGCGGTCTTTTAGAAGTAAGAAATATAAGTAAGGCTTATAATGGAAGAAAGGTGGTGGATGGAGCAGAACTTTATGTAAGTGAAGGGGAAATTGTTGGGCTTTTAGGACCCAACGGTGCAGGGAAGACCACTACTTTTTATATGATTGTAGGTTTAATTCGTCCGGATAAAGGGGAGATAATTTTTGGCAACTATGATATTACCCATTTGCCGATGTATAAAAGGGCACGCCTGGGGATAGGTTATCTTTCTCAGGAACCTTCTATTTTCAGAAAACTAACCGTGGAAGAAAACATTATGGCAGTTTTAGAAACTCTCGGCTTATCTTATAGAGAGAGGAAGAAAAGGTTGCAGATGTTACTTGACGAATTAAGGATATCGCATCTGGCAAAGAATATTGCCTGTACGCTTTCGGGAGGAGAAAGGAGAAGGTTAGAAATAACCCGTGCTTTGGTTACAAACCCTTCTTTTATCTTACTGGATGAACCGTTTAGTGGTATAGACCCTATTGCGGTGGCAGAATGTCAGGAGATTATTCAAGAATTAAAGCAGAAAGGAATTGGGATTTTACTTACTGACCATAATGTACGAGAAACTCTTTCCATTACTGACCGTGCCTATATTATGGCCGAAGGTAAAATTCTCCTTTCCGGAACCGCTCAGGAACTTATAAACGATCCGAAAGCAAGGGAGATTTATTTGGGGGAAAAATTCAGGATGTGAGCATGGACTATACAGAGGGGTTAAGATAAATTATGGGGAGGTGAGAAGTGAAGATCTTGATAACAGGAAGACATTTTGAGGTTAGTCCGGATCTATAAGAGTATATTGAGAGTCAGATAGAGAGGCTTAATAGATTCGAGCATCATATAATCAGTGTTCATGTAATTCTTGATAAGGAAAAATTCAGACAGTCTGTTGAGATTATTCTTACTCTTAAGAAACATATATTGAAAGTAAAGGAAATTACTTCCGATATGCGCAGTTCTATAGATAAGGCTTTGAAAAAAATGGAGGGAAAATTAAAACGTTTTGAAGAAAAGGTTAAAGTTCACAGAAAGGTATAGTCATGAAAAAGAATTTACAGAAAATAGATCACTGTCAGAGAGTTCTTGAAATTGAAGTTTCTCCGGAAGAGATTATGCCTATTGAGGAAGAAGTCTATCAGGATATTCAAAAAATTGCTCTCCTGCCGGGATTTCGCAAGGGTAAAGCACCATTAGAAATGGTAAAGAAGTTTTATCGGGATGAAGCAGAAAGAGAAATAGTTAAACGGACTATCCCGGAGTTTTTTAAGAAGGCAATTTATTTGGAGAATTTAGTTCCCCTGGAGGTTCCTCAAATATATGATGTGGATTGGCAGAGAGGAAAGTCTTTATTTTTTAAGGCTCGTTTTGAAGTAAAACCCGTTTTTCGCTTAAAACCATATAAAAACTTAAAGATTAAGAAGAAAAAATTAGAAGTCAAAGATGATGAAATAGAGAAAGTTCTTGAGAGCTTACGGGAGAAATACGCAGAGCTTGCTGTGGTTGAACCCCGCCCATTGAAGAAAGGAGATTTTATTCTCTGTGATTATAAAAGCAAAACAGGAGAAAAGATTATAGAAGAAAAAGAGAATGTTTGGCTTTCCCTGGAAGAGAATGTTAATTTTGCAGGTTTTGCAGAACAATTATACGGAGCAAATGTGGGAGAAACAAAAAAAATAAATTTAACAATTCCTCAGGAATTTCCCGATGAGAAAATGCGAGGTAAAGTTCTGGAAATAGAAGTGAAGATTAAAGAGATAAAAGAAAAACATTTGCCGGAAATAAATGATGAATTTGCCAAAACGGTGGGAGGGTTTAAAAGTATTTCCGAGTTGAAAGAAGCGATAAGAAAAGACCTGATTTCTTTGAAAGAGGTTCAGATAAAGAAAGAAATGGAAGCACAGATTTTGTCCGCTCTTCTTGAGTTAAACAAATTCAGTTTACCTTCTTCTTTGTTAGAAAAATCAAAAGCAAATTTTATAAAACGGTTTCGCGAAGAATTGAAAAAAAGAGGCCTTACAGAAAAAGAGATACAAGATGCTGATGAGGTAATTAAGAAAAGAGCAGAAATGGAGGCAGAGAAAGAGATAAGGATTCTTTTTATTCTGGATAATATTGCAGAGAAAGAGAATATTCAGGTAAGCGATGAGGAAGTAGAGGAGCATATTAGAAAATTGGCAGAACAGTGGAAAGAGGATTTTGATAGATTAAAGAAAAATTTTCTGGAGAAAAACCTCTGGGAGGAGATAAGATTAGAGTTGCGGGAAGAAAAGGTTATGGAATTCTTGCTTAAAAATGCTCAGATAGAAGAAGGGTAATTTTTGATTAACCGTTTAACGAGGAGGGATTATGGAAATATTTAATCAAACTTTGGTTCCTATAGTTGTGGAACAATCGGCAAGAGGAGAGCGGGCATACGATATTTTTTCTCGTCTTCTAAAAGACCGGATTGTGTTTATAGGTACCCCCATAGATGATACAGTATCCAATCTGGTAATTGCTCAAATGCTCTTTTTGCAGATGGAGGATTCTTCTAAAGATATTAATGTCTATATTAATACACCCGGCGGTGCAGTTACTGCAGGGCTTGCTATATATGATACCATGCAGTTTGTTAAACCGGATGTAGCCACTTATTGCGTGGGACAGGCTAGTAGTATGGGGGCTATTCTGCTGGCAGCAGGAACAAAAGGTAAACGTTTTGCTTTGCCACATGCCCGGATAATGATACATCAGCCGTGGGGAGGAGTTAAGGGAGCAGCGGTAGATATCAGTATTCAGGCAAAAGAAATATTGAGATTACGCGATAAATTGAATGAAATTCTTGCCAAACATACAGGACAGCCGTTAGAGAAAATTCAGAAAGATACTGACCGCGATTATTTTATGTCTGCTGAAGAAGCAAAAGAGTACGGATTGATAGATGAAGTGATTGTCAGCAAGATAGATAAAAATAAATAAATTTTTGCTCAGGATTAAATATTTAGGAGGTGAATAATGCGTAAACAACTCTTACTTACACCAGGACCAACCCCCGTTCCTCCCGAAGTATCTCTGGCGATGGCAATGCCAATTATTCATCACCGCACTTCGGAGTATCGGGCTATATTTGAAGAAGTGATTAAAGGGCTGAAATATGTTTTTCAGACAGAAAATGATGTTTTTACCTTTGCTTCTTCGGGGACGGGAGCGATGGAAGCAGCGGTGGTGAATTTGCTTTCACCAAAAGATAAAGTGATTACGGTAGAGGGTGGAAAATTTGGAGAGCGCTGGACTGAAATATGCAAAAATTATGGTATAGAAACGGTAGTTGTGGATGTGACCTGGGGAGAAGCAGTTGAACCAGGTAAGATAGCTGAGCTTTTAGAGAAGGATTCTCGGATTAAAGCAGTTTTTACTACCCTCTGCGAAACTTCCACAGGAGTAGTAAATGATATTAAGACCATCGCACAGATTACTCAGAAACATAAAGCGGTTCTGGTGGTGGATGCTATTAGTGCACTTGCTTCTGTAGAATTGAGGACCGATGCATGGGGAGTGGATGTGGTAGTAGCAGGTTCGCAGAAAGGGCTCATGCTTCCCCCGGGATTATCTTTCCTGAGCATCAGTTCCAAAGCATGGGGTTTGGTGGATGAAGCAAAATGCCCCCGCTATTATTTTGACTTAAAAGTGGCAAAAAAAGCTCTGGATAAGATTGATACTCCTTTTACTCCTGCTGTAACTCTGGTAATTGGTCTGCGTGAGGCTTTACGAATGATTCAGAAAGAAGGATTAGAAAATATTTGGGCAAGACATGCTTTAATGGGACGGGCAACCCGTTCGGCAATGCTTGCTCTGGGGTTGGAACTTTTTGCTCCCCGTGCCTATTCCGATGCAGTCACTGCGGTAAAGGTTCCTCCCGGAATTGATGGAGAAAATCTGGTTAAACTTTTGCGTCAGAAATATGGTGTTTCTATAGCAGGAGGACAGGCTGGATTAAAAGGGAAAGTTTTCCGAATTGCTCATATGGGCTATATTACGCCGGAAGAGATTATTCTTACAATTTCTTGTCTTGAACGTGCTTTAAACGAAATGGGATATAAAGCTCCTTTAGGCAAAGGAGTAAAAGTGGCAGAGGAGATTTTGGGAGAGAAATAGAAAAAAAGAGAGTTGAGGAGGGAAAGATGAAAATATTGGTTTCTGACCCTTTAGCTGAAGAAGGTTTGAAAATATTGAGGGAAGAGAAAGGATTTCAGGTGGATGTTAAGCTTAAACAATCGGAAGAGGCGATAAAGGAGATTATCGGAGATTACGATGCTTTGATTGTGCGAAGTGAAACTAAAGTTACCGCAGGTATAATTGAGAAAGCCGATAGACTTAAAGTGATTGGAAGAGCAGGGGTGGGCTTGGATAACGTAGATGTTGAGGCGGCAACCAAAAGAGGAATTATTGTAATGAATGCTCCCGAAGGGAATACAATTTCCACTGCCGAACATACCATGAGTATGATGCTTGCCCTTTCGCGAAATATTCCTCAGGCGGATGCTTCCTTAAGAAAAGGAGAGTGGAATCGCAAGAAATTTATGGGTGTGGAGTTATACAGGAAAACATTGGGGATAATAGGATTGGGGAGAATTGGAAGAGAAGTAGCCAAGCGGGCTATGAGCTTTGGTATGAAAGTAATTGCCTATGACCCCTATCTTTCCTTTGATAAGGCAAAGAGTTTAGGGATTGAGTTGGTAGGCTGGGAAGATTTGTTGAGTAAGGCAGATTATATAAGCTTCCATATTCCATTGACGGAAGAGACAAAGAATATGATTTCTGAAAATGAATTTAAAATCATGAAGAGGGGCGTAAGGATAATAAACTGTGCAAGGGGTGGCGTTATTGATGAGAAGGCTTTATTGAAAGCTATTGAAGAAGGAATAGTTGCCGGAGCAGCACTTGATGTTTTTGAGAAAGAACCTCCCGGTGACCATCCTCTTTTAAAGCTGGATAAAGTAATTGCTACTCCTCATTTAGGGGCTTCTACACAGGAAGCGCAGATCGGTGTCTCTATAGATATTGCCCAACAAATAAAAGATGTGCTTCTGGGTAGAGGGGTGCGGAATGCGGTTAATTTTCCATGCATGGAGACTTCTCTTTTAGAATTACTTAAGCCCTATCTTAATCTTGCGGAATGTTTGGGATCAATGCATACTCAATTAACCGAAGGACATATTAAAGAAGTTAAGATAAAGTATGTGGGAGAATTCTGGAATAATGTGGATATTCAACCTTTGACTATCGCCTTTATTAAAGGGATGCTTTCTCCTATTTTACAAGAGACAGTCAATTTTGTTAATGCCCCTTTTATTGCTAAAGAAAGAGGAATAAAAATAGATGAGATTAAGACAAATGAAATAGAAGATTTTGCTAATGTAATTTCTTCGGAAGTGATTACAGATAAAAAAAAGAATGTAATCACCGGTGCTCTTTTTGCCAATAATTCAGCCAGAATTGTTAAAATAAATGAGTTTTATGTAGAAGCAATTCCGCAGGGAGTTATGCTTATTTTGAACAACTGGGATAAGCCAGGGGTGGTGGGTAACGTGGGAAGCGTTTTAGGAAAGAATAATATTAATATTGCAGGTATGACTTTTGGAAGAGAAAAGCCGGGGGGAAAAGCAATCACTGTGATTAATGTAGACAGTCCTGTTTCCGAGAGTGTGCTTAAGCAATTGAAAAATACAGAGAATATTTTAGATGTTAAATTGATAAAATTATAGTGCTATTTGGTTTAGCTGTTCAAAATTTTTCAATATGAGTTATAAAATTTTGAATGGCTGAAATGGGGTGTAAACGAGGAGGAAGAAACCATGAATCCAAAGCCAACAATTTATATTATTGATGTAACTAATCGTGACGGAGTACAGACTGCGCGGATTTGTCTTTCCAAACTTCAGAAGACCATGCTTAATCTTTATTTAAATGAGATGGGTGTGTTCCAATCTGAGTTTGGATTTCCGGTTACCCGCCACGAGACAAATTATTTAAATGCCAATTTAGAACTTGCTCGTATGGGGGTCTTAAGCCCGATACGTTTAAGTGGTTGGCTTCGTGCTACTACCGAAGATGTAGAGACAACTTTTCAACACGTACCAGAAATAGAATATCTTAATTTATCCATATCCACCTCGGACCAGATGATCATTCATAAATTTAAAGGAAAACTTGATCACGAATTGGTAATAAAAGAGATGACCCAGGCGGTGAAAAGAGCAAAGGAATTAGGAGCCAAGTGTATCGGAGTTAATGCCGAAGATGCATCACGGACCAGAATGGAATACCTTATTGAATTTTCTCTGGCAGCGAAATCAGCAGGAGCAGATCGGATTCGTTACTGTGATACTTTGGGTTACGATACTCCTTATACTATTTATGAGAGGGTAAGAACATTGGCAGAGAAAGTGAAAATCCCTATTGAGATACATTGCCATAATGATTTAGGGATGGCGGTTGCTAATTCAGTTATGGGAGCAAAAGGAGCTATTGACGCAGGACAGGATGTTTATATAAATACCTGTGTGAATGGTATGGGCGAGCGGGCGGGTAATGCTGATCTGGTGAGCGTGATTCTTGCCATAAAATATGGAGCGGGAATGGAGAATTATTCTTTGGATGAAAGGATTAAATTAAATATGGCATGGAAAATTTGCAAATACGCTTCTTATGCTTTTGGCATCCCTGTTCCTATAAATCAACCCGGAGTGGGAGCGAATGCCTTTGCTCATGAGTCAGGTATCCATGCTGATGGAGCCTTGAAAGACCGGAGAAATTATGAGCTCTATGATTTTGAGGAGTTGGGGAGGGGGGAGCCAGAGGTAATTGAAACCGGTCGCCAGATTATTGCGGGTGAGTATTCAGGAATAAAGGGATTTCGCAATGTTTATGAGAAATTGGAGATTGAATTTAAGAATGATGAAGAGGCGGCCAAAATTCTTGAATTGGTTCGTTATGCCAATGTCCATAACCAGAAACCACTTGTAGAGGATGAATTGCGTTTTATCGCGAAGTATCCTGAGATTGCACGAAAAATATTTACCATGAATCCATAACAAATTAATAGAAAAATAAAAGAAGATATATGCCTAATATTGTAGTTGTAGGTGCACAGTGGGGAGATGAAGGTAAAGGGAAGATAATTGATTATCTTGCCCGGGATAGTGATGTTATTGTCAGATATCAGGGTGGGAATAACGCAGGGCATACTGTGGTTATAGATAATAAGAAATTTGTTCTCCATCTCATTCCTTCCGGTATACTTCATAAAAATAAACTGTGTATTATTGGAAATGGGGTTGTAATTGACCCTTCTGCTCTTCTCGCAGAGATAGGTGAATTGAAGAGAAATGGTGTGGAGATAGATTCTAATCTTGTTATAAGCGAACAGGCTCATGTGATTTTTCCATATCATAAACTCCTTGACCAGTTGCGTGAAAAGAGAAGGAAAATTGGGACAACCGGCAGGGGTATCGGACCGTGTTACGCAGATAAAGTGGGAAGGGTGGGGATTAGAATAATTGATTTGTTGGACAAGGATATTTTTGCTCAGAAATTAAAATTAAATTTAGAAGAAAAAAATGAACTAATCAAAAAAGTTTATGGGGGTAAAGGATTTTCTTTCCAGGAAATTTACAGTGAATATCTTGAATACGCAAGAAAGATTAAGAAGTATGTAGGTAACACATTACTTATCTTAAAAGAAGCGATAAAGAAGAAAAAGAACGTTCTTTTTGAAGGAGCACAGGGTACGCTTCTGGATATTGATTTTGGAACCTATCCCTATGTTACCGCATCCAATGCTTCGGTAGGTGGTGTATGCACAGGGACGGGAGTTAGCCCCAAAGATATAGATAAGGTTATTGGTGTGGCTAAAGCCTATACTACAAGGGTAGGGGAAGGGCCTTTTCCTACAGAATTTAAATCTGATTTAATGGAAAAGATTCGTCTGCGAGGAAAAGAATTTGGAGCTACAACTGGAAGACCGCGCAGGTGTGGGTGGTTTGATGCGGTTTTAGTGGGGTATTCTATTATGGTAAACGGGATAGATGAGCTTGCCATTACTAAGCTTGATGTTCTTGATGAAATGGAAAATATTAAGATTTGTATCGGCTATAAATATAAAAGCAGGATATACAAACATTTTCCTTCCGATTTACGTATTCTTTTTGAAGGTGTACCTGTGTATGAA
>JBFWKV010000037.1:0-9302 GCA_050252475.1 Candidatus Omnitrophota bacterium
ACTGCTTTACCATTATAATTCGTATCATAATAACCCGTAGCTCCTTCAACATAAATCGGCACAAGCCCAATTATTTTCCCCAGTCCTTTAATTAAATCCACTGCAGAGATAACATTTCCTCGTAATCCATACTTTTCTAAAAAAGTAGGCAGTTGAGGTTTTTTCCCTTGTCCCCATAACCAAATCATATTAGCTGGATTTTCCTTAAGGTCAATCCTTACTCGATTTATCTCATGATTCAAAAGAAATTTTCGCGAACTCTCCATCAGTTCTATGATAATTTCTGCATCTTTCCCCTGAGGCAGGAATTTGTCAATTTTTTTACCTGTAATATCGTGAGGAGGAGTACACTTTAAATTCTCTCCTATTGACTTGGCAACCATAATATGTCTATAACTCACTCCGGGATAAAAATGAATATACTCAGTAGAGAGTTTCTCATTAAGAAAATCTATCAAGACCTTAGCTTCTTGATTACTGATATGACCTGCACTGTAATCCATCATTATCCCATCTTCTACTGTAACTAAATTACATCTAAAAGCAACTTCATCTTCCTCTAATTCTATACCCAGATTTGCTGCTTCTAAAGGTCCCCGTCCCTTATAATATTCTCCCGGATTATATCCCAACAGAGACATAATCGCCACATCTGAACCAGCTTGCATATCCGGAGGCACAGTCCTCACCCAGCCTACCTTACCATTTCGCGCAATAAAATCCATATGGGGAGTCTTTGCCGCTTCTAAAGGAGTAGCTCCCCCCAACTCTTCAATAGGAAGATCCTGCATTCCATCACCAACTAAAAATACATATTTCATCTTTATCTCCATCCAAACTAAGTGAATAATTAAGTAATATTATATCAGCAAGATAATGAAATTCAATTTAAAAAATTTAGCGTGGATTTTCTTCTATTTCACCAACTATTTCTTCAAGAATATCCTCTAAAGTAACAATCCCTCTTACCTTACCAGAATCATCTCGTACAATAGCAATCTGAATTTTCATTTTTTGAAAATCCTGCATTAAATCAGAAACCTTTTTATGGGGAGAAACAAAATAAGCAGGATGCATTATGTCTGCAATGATAATGAGTGATTTGTTTTTCCACATAAAAGGAAGGTCTTTTGCATAAACAATACCCACTATATTGTCCAAATTATCCTTATATACAGGTATACGTGTATGCCCATTTTCTATTAATAAATCCAAAAGAACCTCTTCACTGGCATTCAATTCCACACATACCATCTTCTCACGGGGAACCATCACATCACGCACGAGTGTATCACCAAATTCAAATATGCGATGAATAAGTCTCCTCTCTTCTTCTAAAAGAACTCCCTCTTCTTTCCCGATTTCAATCATCAGACGAATCTCTTCTTCGGTAACCAAAGGCGAACGTTTATGTGGTTCTATTCCTAATAGTTTTATAATCCCATTACTAATATGGGTAAATAAATTTACAAGGGGATGCATAAATTTGGTGAGAAATTTTATAAAATAAGCAAATCGTAAAGCAATTGATTCGGGATATTTTGTGGCGATAACTTTAGGGGTTATTTCGCAAAAAATTAACACAAAGGTAGAAATAACTACTGTAGAAACAATTACTCCGTATTTTTGCCCAAATAGATAAATAAACAAAGCGGTTCCTAAGGCAGAGAGGGCAATGTTAACAAAATTATTGCTCACCAGAATTGCAACTATGAACCTATCCAGATTATTAAGGATATTATAGATTATTTTTGCCCGTCGTTTCCCTTCCGCTAAATAAGAACGGATTCTCAGCTTGTTTAAAGAAAGAATAGCGGTTTCCCAGGCAGAGAAAAAGAATGAAAAAAATCCGAAAAGTAAAATAAGAATTGCAAAAAATAAAATACTCATCAATATCGTAAAATAGGTAAGAAAATCTGTGCTATCTTGAAATAAATTATAAGCCCAATTACATCTACTACGCTGGTAGTAATTGGTCCTGCCAGTGCTGCGGGATCAAGTCCAATCCTCTTTGAAAGAATGGGCAAAAACATTCCGGTGAAAATTGCCAACATAATTATGCTTGCCATAGTAGTTCCTACTACTAAAGCAAGAGCCAAATCTTGCTGAAGCATTAAAGCTCTTAAAAAAGCAACCGTTCCCACTATTGTTGCCATCATCAACGACGCTGTTAATTCCATTTTAGCAATTCTAAACACATTACGAAAGGTAACATCTCCAGTGGCTAAACCACGAATTATAGTAATAGCAGTCTGTGCTCCTGCGTTACCCCCTGTATCCAGAATCATCGGAATAAAAAAAGTCAAAGCTACAACTGACCCCAAGGCATGTTCAAATGTCTTAAGAACCGTTCCCGTAAGAAAGTCTAATATTAAAAGCAACACTAACCAGCCTGCTCTCCGTTTTACTAAATCCACTGAACGTGATTCCGTATAACGAATTTCCGCACCGGACATTTTACCTATTTCGTAAAATTCTCGTGTGGTTTCTTCTTCGATTATGTCCATAACATCATCTATGGTTATAATTCCCAGAAGTCTATTTTCATTATCTACAACCGGAGCATCCAGTAAGTCATACTTCTTAAACCATTTTCCCACTTCCTGAATATCCCAATCTACCCCAATTTTAATTAGATTTACATCGCTCATAATCTCTTTTATAAGAATGTCGGGAGGAGCGGTAATTAGAGTTTGCAAATTCACCCCACCAATTAATCTATGTTCTTCATCAGTCACATAAACAGAATATATTGTTTTTGTCTGACCGGAACGTTGACTTTCTTGCAAAACAAGAATTGCTCTCCGTGCAGTCATATCTTTTCTTAATTCCACAAATTCCGTATTCATTATGGAACCTGCGGTACCTTCTTTATAGGTAAGAAGTCTCTTTACATCGTCCGCTTCCTCCTTCTTTAAAAATGACCAAAGTTTTTTCACTATACGAGGAGGCAATTCTTTAAACAATTTTGCCCGTTCATCAGGAGCCATCTCATTCAAAACCTGAGAAACCTCTTGATTATCCAGATTATTAAGAAGAAATTGTTGCTCGGAAGGCGATAAATCTTCAAAAACTTCTATTGCTTTACGCACGCTCAAGAGCTTAAAGATAATAATTTTCTCATTGTCCTGAAGATAACTAAATCCCTGGGCAATGTCTATAGAATGAATTTTCTTCAACAATTCTTTAAGAGAGGAAAAATCTTTCGTTGCTAAAAAATTTTTAATCTCAGGAAGAAAAAGAGCAAAAACATCCATCCGACCGTTGCGGACAACTTTTTTGGGTATATCTTTTTTCTGGCTCGAATTATTATTCATTTCTATACAGTTTATTCTTTGTTATATATTTTTCTACCGCTGGAGGAACCAGATAGCGTATGGAAATCCCTTTTCTTACCCTTCTCCGAATTTCTGATGAAGAGATTTCTATTTGAGGAATTTTTATAATCTTTGCCCAGCGGGGTTTCTTAACAACCTTAAAATCAGCCCTTTCAGCAATTATAATTATTGAAAGTTCCAATATCTCTTTAAAATTTTTCCAGGTAGGCAATTCTTGAACAGCATCCGAACCCACAATAAGGAATAACTCGGTATACGGATGAAAAATTCTCTTGAATTTCTTAAGCGTTTCCACCGTATAAGAAACTCCCCCTTCTTTTATTTCAATATCAGAAACAGTAAAGTGCTTATTTCCCTTTATTGCTTCTCTTACCATAGCTAAACGATGATGTGCGGGAATTAAATCCCTATGATTTTTGTGGGGTGGTAAATAACAGGGTACAAAAATAACTTTATTTAATCCCAAGATCCTACAGGCCTCTTCACCAAGAATAAGATGGCCATTATGAACTGGATTAAAAGTCCCTCCCAAGATACCAATTTTTAGCATTCGTCTGCAGTGTTTCATAACATTAGGAACCATTTATAATCGGATGTGGAAAAACTATGTGCGAATTTGCCCGTTACCAATAACAACATATTTATAGGTGGTAAGTTCTTTTAACCCCATAGGTCCTCGACAATGAAGCCTATCTGTAGAAATACCCATTTCAGCTCCCAGACCAAATTGGTAACCATCAGTAAAACGGGTGGAAGCATTTACATATACTGCTGATGAATCAACCTCTTTTAAAAATCGCATAGCTTTTTCAAGATCTTCGGTAATAATAGCATCGGAATGCTGGGTTCCATATTTCGCTATATGAGCAATGGCTTCGTCTATACCATTTACTATTTTCACTGATACAATCAAATCAAGCCACTCAGTATAATAGTCTTTTTCTTTAGCTAATTCTATATCCTTTAAGATCCTTTTGGTTTGAGAACATCCTTTTATTTTCACACCTGCCTTCTTAAATTCAATGGCAATCATTGGCAGAAATACTTTAGCGACTTTTTTATGCACAAGCATCGTTTCCATAGCATTACAGGTAGCTGGTCTCTGGGTTTTAGCATTGATGCAGACTCTAAGAGCCATTTCTAAATCTGCATCCTCATCTACAAATATATGACAAACTCCTTTATAATGCTTAATTACCGGGATTTTAGATTTCTCGGTTACTTCTCTTATTAACCCTTCTCCTCCCCGTGGAATAATAAGGTCTATATACCTGTTTAAACTCAACATTATCTCTACCGCTTTTCTATCCACCGTGGAAATAATCTGAACTGCACCTTCAGGAATATCATTTTTCTTAATTATCTCTTTAAGCACTTTAAAGATGGCTAAATTGGAATTTATTGCTTCCGAGCCTCCTCTTAGAATAACGCTGTTTCCTGATTTTAAACACAGTCCAACACAATCAGAAGTAACATTGGGACGCGATTCATAAATTATTCCTATAACGCCGATAGGAACTCTCATTTTTGCGATAATTAATCCATTGGGTCTTTTCCATATATCTATAATCTCACCAACAGGATCGGGGAGCCGGGCAATCTCCAATAAAGAATCAGCCATCTCTTTAATCCTCTTTTCATTTAATCTTAGCCGATCAATAAAAGCAGAAGAAAGTCTCTTTTTTTCGGCTAATTTTATGTCTTTAGTATTCTCTTTAATAATATAGTCCTGATTCTTTATCAGATTAACTGCCATCTCTCTTAGAACTGTATTTTTAACTTTTGAAGAAACAAGTGATAATTTACTTGCAGAAATTTTTGCTTTCCGGGCAACCTCTAAAACCATTTCTCTTATATCCATAACTTAATCTCCTTATTATTCACAATATCACTAAATTATCCCGATGAATCACCTCATTATAATACTTCTGGCCAAGAATTTTTTCTAATTCATTAGTATTTAGTCCCTTTATTCTATCCACTTCTTCTTTTGAATAATTTGTAATTCCCTGCGCAATCTCTTTTTTTGTCTCAATATCAAGAATACTTACCAAGTCTGCTTCAGAAAAATTCCCTTCCACCTCAACTATTCCTGCGGAAAGCAAACTCTTTCCTTTTTTTAAGATTGCTTCCACTGCTCCTTTATCAATATAGATTTTCCCTTTCGGTTTAAAATTAAATAATATCCACTGTTTCCTGCTCGTGAGTCTCTTTTCCTGCGGTAAGAATAATGTTCCCACTTCTTCACCTGTTATAATCTTTTCCAATATCCCTGAACGGTTACCACTGGCAAGTACACAAGGTATGCCAGCGCGAGAACAAATTTTCACTGCTTCAAGTTTGGTAGACATCCCTCCTACGCAAAGTTCTTTACTATCTGTATCACCAGCAAACTTTTCTAATTGCGGTGTAATCTCTCTCACTACAGAAAGCAGTTTGCCATTTATAAAGAAACCTTCAACATCAGAAAGCATAATAAGTAAATTTGCCCCGATTAGACTGGCAACAAGTGCTGAAAGACGGTCATTATCCCCAAATTTTATCTCCTCTACCGCTACTGTATCGTTCTCATTTATAATAGGAATTATTTTCTTCTCAAGAAGAGTATAAATTGTGTTACGTGCATTCAGATAACGCTTTCTTTCTCGCAAGTCTTCCTGGGTCAACAATATCTGTGCTACTAACCTATTGTATTTCTGAAAAGCATCTGCATATAGGTCCATCAGATATCTTTGCCCCACTGCTGCAATTGCCTGAAGCTGGGGAAGGCTCTTGGGCCTTGTCTTTAAGCCTAAAATAGACATTCCACTACTTATGGCTCCTGAAGAAACTAAACATACCTTTATTTCTCTATTCAATAATGAGACAGCCTCTTTTGCTATTTTTTCTATTTTTACACGGTCAATTACAGAGTTTGTAGATAAAACACTGGTACCAATTTTTATTACCACAACCTTTACATTTTTTAATATATCTTTACGCATATATCAACTCAACATCTCTTTGATTGCTTGTAAAAGCGATTCTATTCCCTCTCCTTTGAGAGCGGAAATAGGATAAATCTTTTTGCCCAATTTCTCGGAAAATTTTTTCAAATTGAGATAAGACCCAGGAAGATCCATCTTGTTAGCCACTACAATCTGGGGTTTTTTCCCTAATTCTAAATTGTATAAATTAAGTTCTCTATTCAAATTAACATAATCACTATAAGCATCCCTTCCCTGTGGTTGGGAAATATCTATCAAATGAAGTAAGATTTTTGTCCTTTCTATATGTCTTAAAAACCTATGTCCCAAACCTCTTCCCTTGTGCGCTCCTTCAATTAACCCTGGCATATCGGCAGCTACAAAGGAAAAATCTTCTCCTTCTATTTCTACACATCCTAAAACAGGAGCTTTTGTAGTAAAAGGATAGTCCGCAACTTTGGAACGACTGGCGGAGATTCTATTCAATAAAGTAGATTTTCCAACATTAGGATATCCGATTATTCCCACATCAGCAATTATTTTTAATTCTAAAACAAGTTTTTTTTCTTCTCCACTAACACCTAAAGTAGCAGATTTTTTAGGAGAATTTCCCTTTCCCCCTTCTCCTCCCCGTGCTACAACAACTTTTTCTCCCGGCGAAGTAAGGTCGCGCAGGATATAGCCTGTTTTTGCATCCTTGATTAAAGTTCCTACCGGAACCCTTATATAGCAGTCTTTACCGTCCTTTCCTTTTTTACAATTCCCTTCTCCATGCCCACCATTCATAGCTACAAAACGTTTATGATATTGCAAATCCATAAGTGTATGAATATTTTCATCAGCAATTACAACAATATCTCCTCCTTTACCTCCATCACCTCCATCAGGTTTGGGAAAACGACTGAAGCGATCTCGGAAAAAACTGTTACAACCGTTTCCTCCTTTTCCTGCCTTAACTTCTATCTCTACATAATCAATAAAAATTGGTTTCATCGTTATGATAAACTGAAGTAAATTTACTTTTCTGTCGGTATCACACAGACCAAATTGGGTTTTGGAAATTTTACTATACCGTCTATTTTGGCAAAAAGAGTATAGTCATCTCCCATCCCCACATTTAAACCCGGTTTAAATTTAGTCCCTCTCTGTCTGACTAAAATAGTTCCTGCACTTACATACTCTCCTGCGTAATATTTAACCCCTAACCTTTTACCCGGACTATCCCGGTCATTTCTTCCTGCAGAAGTTCCTTTAGCCATCTTACTCCTCACCCTCCTTACTATTATCTGCTTTCCCCGTGTTTATTTCCTTAATACGTAGATGTGTAAGTATCTGTCTATGGCCTATTTTTTTTCGATAATTCTTTCTTCTCCGGTATTTAAAAATAACTACTTTATCAGCCTTTCGCTCTCCTAATACTTCACAAATTACTTTTGCCTTAGGAATAAATGGTCTCCCCACCTCTATATTATTTTCATCAACAATAAGAAGCACCTCTTTCAAAGTAACTTTTTTCCCTTTTACCGATAACCTTTCCACCTTAATCTCCTCTCCTTCTTTAACTTTGTACTGCTTACCTCCCACGGAGACAACCGCATACATTGTTTTCACCTCCTTTATTAATCATTAAATAAATTACAGTCAGAATAATATACCACAAAAATATTTTTTATACAATTATAATATTAAACAGGACTTATGATTAACCCCGAAGGAAGTTTAGGATAGAAATATGTGGATTTATGAGGCATACGTTCTCTGGCTAAAGCCACTTCTTTAACCTCTTGAGAAGAAGTTGGTCTAAGAAAGAAAGCTACCTTAAATTCTTTGCTTCTCACTTTTGAAATTGCCTCTTTTATATCTTGAGTATAGAATATGTTTTTAAAATCGGAATTTTTTATCCCAAAAATTTTTTCTATAATAAGAGCATGAAATAGAGAAACATCAAGTCTCTTCCAGGCAGAAGATCTATCCTCACGCACAATCATTTCTGGCTTTAACCATTTCTTTAAACGGAGAAGATAAAAAACTTTTCCTCCTGTATACATCCCAAATATATAATTATTTTTCTTGGGGCTATCCAATAAAGAAAACAAATCAGCCTTTTTCTTTGGCTCAATATCAAAATACACACCTAATCTGTTGAACAAATCAGGAGGTGCTTCCTTTATAACACGATGGGTAGATAGTATCTTCAAGGCTTCATTTTCCAGAGGGGTAAGATACATCATAACGAAATTATAGTCCTCTTTACCGGTATGATAAGGGTTTCTCTTCCGACAGTATTGCTGATAAAGAAGTGCCACTTCGTACCGATGGTGTCCATCAGCAATAAACACATTCTTTCTGCGAAAATATTCTTTTATTTCCCTTATTGATTTTGCATCATCTATACGCCATAAAGAGTGTTTAACCCCTCGAAATTTGAATTGAATAAAAGGCCGGGAGGAAGAAAATTCTTTTCCCAGCTTTTCCATAAATCTCTGTTTATCCTCAAAGAGAGCAAATATTGGATTGATATTTGTTTTAACTGCTTTAATAAGTCTAAAACGGTCTCTTTTGGGAAGAGAGGAAGTTTTCTCATGAAAGAAGATTCCCTTTCCCTTTGACAATCGGAAGCGACAAATAATCCCCCAGCGTACGAACTTATTTTCTCTGTATTTAAACTCCTGAGCTAAGAGATAGAAAGAAAGAAATTTATCCTGAATTAAAACCCCCTCTTTTATCCACCTATGAAAGAAAGTCTTTGCACGTGTATAACGATTGTCTCGCTGAGAGTCGGAAGGGAAAATTTTACCGTAATCAATTCTAATGATATTACAGGGATGAACCTTATAGAACTCCTCCTGTTCCTCTTGAGAAATTACATCATAGGGAGGACAAATTACTTTTGCAAAATCAATTACCTTTTCAGAATTATAAAAAATACCTTTATATGGAAAAATCTCTGCCATTTTCGGTTCTTACCTGAGAAAGTCAAATTTTAAAATTATGTTTA
>JBFWKV010000038.1:0-9164 GCA_050252475.1 Candidatus Omnitrophota bacterium
ACGAACCCCTTCTGGGTACGCGCGGACTTTCTCACAATAGGTGGGCTACACATGGTGAAGTGAGTGAAGCCAATGCTCATCCCCATATAGATTGTAAAGGCGAGATTGCTTTGGTGCACAACGGGATTATTGAAAACTACCACATTCTTAAGGAACAATTGGTAAAAGAAGGACATTTCTTCCGTTCCCAGACCGATACGGAAGTGGTGGTGCATCTGATTGAAAAATATTATCAAGGGGATCTGGAATCAGCGGTGAGAAAAGCTTTACGGGAGATAAAAGGTTCTTATGCGTTAGGGATTATTTCCAAGAGAGAACCCGATAAATTAATAGGGGTGCGCTGTGGAAGCCCATTGATTGTAGGGACGGGCAAAAGTGGTAATTTTATCGCTTCCGACATCCCCGCGATTTTAGATTATACAAATCTGGTTATTTACTTAAATGATTATGAGATGGCAGTGGTTAAGGAAGACCAGGTAGAGATTAAAGATTATTCTGGAAGAATTCTTAAACGAAGAGTAAACAAAATCCCCTGGGATATTTCTCTGGCAGAAAAAAATGGCTATCCTCATTTTATGCTCAAGGAGATTCATGAACAGCCTTTTGTCATAAGCCAAATTTGTAGAAGAAGGATTTCGGAAGAGGAAATTTTACTGGAAGATATGAAAATTCCTCCTAAGGATCTCAAAAAATTTAAGAAGATTTTCATTGTTGCCTGTGGTACCGCCTATCATGCCGGCCTGGTGGGTAAGTATATTATTGAAGAATTGGTTAAGATTCCTGTAGAGGTAGATACTTCCAGTGAGTTTCGCTATCGGGGTCCGCTTTTGGATAAAGATACGCTGGTTCTGGCTATTTCACAGTCGGGGGAAACCGCAGATACTTTAGCGTGTGTAAAGGAAGCCCAGAAAAAAGAAGGGATAAAAATAATTTCTATCTGTAATGTAATTGGTTCCTCCCTTGCCCGTAGTTCAGAAGGGGTAATTTATACGCACGCCGGTCCAGAAATAGGAGTTGCTTCTACTAAAGCTTATACTGCTCAACTTGCAATCTTATATCTTTTTGCTTTTTATTTGGCAAAAATTAAGGGGAGAATTAAAAAAGAGGATTTGAGGAAATTATTAGGCGAATTTAGAGAAATTCCTTCCAAGATGGAAAGCATGTTGAAAGAAGAAGAAATTAAGGAAATTGCTCAGAGGTTTTTCCCGGCAAATTGTTTCCTCTATTTAGCTAGGGGGAAAGATTATCCTAATGCTTTAGAGGGTGCTTTGAAACTAAAAGAAATTTCTTACATCCATGCGGAAGGTTATCCCGCAGGAGAAATGAAACATGGACCAATTGCACTGATAGATGAAAATATGCCGGTTGTTTGTATTATTGCCAGGAATAAACTGTATGAGAAGATGCTTTCCAATATTCAAGAGGTAAAAGCAAGAAAAGGAAAAGTTATTGCTTTAGCATCTCAAGGAGATACAATAATTAAAGACTACGCTGATGAAATAATCTGGCTACCAGAAATTAATGAATTTTTTACTCCCTTAATTACCGTTATTCCTCTTCAGCTTCTTGCCTATTATATTGCGGTTTTCCGTGGTTGTGATGTGGACCAGCCAAGAAACTTAGCCAAATCAGTAACCGTGGAGTAATATCCCCCTTGCCAAAGACTACAGTTTGTGTTATATTTTTACAGAGGAGGAAAGCGATGACCGAAAATTATATTTCCCCCGAGAAAAAATTTAAAATCCGACGCGATTTAATCATTAACCCCATAAGCAAGAACAGGAAAACCTTTTATTTAATCATCAACCCTTTGACGGGAGAGTCGCTAACGTTAAATCAGAAAAATTATTGTATCCTCCGCCATTTTAATGGCAGGGATATTATTTCTCTTCAACAGCATTTAGCTAACCGGCACAAACTTTATTTATCTCGTAAATCTCTGGAAAACTTCTCTGATTTTTTATTACATCATTATTTACTTGAAGATTGTCTTGAGATTTATCTAAAAAGGCTTTTGCCCGACGAGAAAGAAGTTATTGCGCTTAGACTGGAGGCATGGATAAAGGAATATTGTGCTGAGCATAAGGATAATTTTTCTTGGCTGGAAGAGATGATTATCAATCAGGCGCTTCAGGCAGCAGAAGAAAAGGATATTATTAAAGCAATCAATTATTTTAATGATTTGGAGAGATTAAATTCACAGAATAACATATCAAGTTGGTTACCCGCCAGACTGGAAGAAGAAATTGTCAGGGTTTCCCATGGGAATAGAGGTATAAAAACAAAAAATTTGACTTTTCTTAAGCCAGCAGTGGTAAAGTTGGGAATTCTTTTAACAGTAACTATTTTAACCGCAAAAGTTTTCTTTAATTTATTTTCCTTACCGCAATATAGCAAAAAAACCCTTCTGATTATTAAGGCTACCGGTGAAGAATTAGTCCAGAATAAAAACCTCGCTTTAACTGCGATGCATAGGGCAGGAGATAATTTGCAGGATAATAAAACAAGCCCACATTAAAATTTACTCCCAGGGAAGGAAAATTAGCTTTTTAAAAATCACTCTTTTTGTTGAGAGGATGTTTTTATAAGTTCCTGTTTTACTGCTTCCCCCAGAGCCATAATCCCCTGTTCAATCTTTTCTATCCCTACATTTGAAAAATTTAAGCGTAGACAGTTGCGTAAGCGGGTAGGATCAGTATTGAAGGGAGGACCAGGAACAAAAGCCACTTTAACAATATTGCCACTTACTAAAATTCCTTCGGTTGCCAGTTTATTTAGAAGTGAGGTCGAGTCTATGTTTTCCGGTAGATTTACCCAGATAAATAATCCACCTTCCGGTTCAGTAAAAGTTACTCCTGGGGGCATGTATTTTCTCAGAGCTTGAATCATTGTCTGGGCACGTCTTTTATATTCAGGAATAATGACTTCCTGTACATGTCTATCTAACCCACCGCTGGAAATAAACTTGGCCACCAACATCTGTGATAAAGAATTAGTTGGACCGAATAATTTTGCTTTTATCTGAGAAAGTTCCTCAATTATCTCGGGTGCGCCAACAATATAGCCGATGCGTAAACCCGGGGCATATACCTTAGAATTTGAAGTCAGATAAGTTACGTTTCCACCATTATTGTCTAATTCGCGGAGAGAGGGTATCTTTTCTCCCGGATACCAGCGCACTTCTCCATAAGGGTCATCTTCAAAAATATGTATGTCTAGGTCTTTTGCTATTTCGAGAAGTTTCTTTCGTTGTTCTACAGACATAATTTTTCCTGAAGGGTTGCCGAAGGTGGGAGTGAGATAGAAGAATAATTTATATCCATTTTCTTGTAGGGCTTTGAGGGTTTCTTTTAATTTTATTTGTCCTTCGGGTGAATTGAGGAGGCTTTCCAGATCAAAATGTATTATCTGTTCGCGGGTGTTTTGTAGATAAGGTGAAAACCCAGACAAGGCACCTACATAAGTGGGTAAATCCGTAATAACACGCACTTTCTCTCCAAACTTTCCCAAAAATTGGCCAATAAGGTCAAGTCCCTGTTGACTTCCATCGGTAACCAGAATTTCTCCATAAATTCCCCTCTTATCTAACCATTCTTTTATAGCGTCTAATAATTCCGGGAGACCTTTTGCGCGTGCTTCGCTTAGCACCGCTTGCCATTCCCTATCATTGAGATTTTCTAATATAGTTTTTACCGCATCAAAAGGGAACAATTCTCCTGCAGGCATGCCTCCTGCAAGCGAAATGATATTTGGGTCCTGTACTACTTTAAGAAGCTGGCGAATTACTGATGGCCAGAGATTTTTTCCTGTTGGTCCAAACAATGCTTTAACCTCCTCCTCTGAAAAGGAGGTCATTTCTCTTTTTAACTTAAGGATGTATTCTTCTTCTTTTAAAGGCTCTTTGGTTTGATAATCCTCAGGATAAATCCCAAGATACCTGCTTATAAAGTCTGAGAGGAAAACTTGGCTAATGCAATTGGGATGTAAAGTAAATCCCTGCTTTGCCAGTTCCAGTTTTTTCATTATCCAGTAAGGAGCGATGATAAAACCTGTACGCAAACCTGGGCCGATTAGGTGAGAGAGGTCTTCCAGATAAACTACACGGTCATTTGTGTCTAGGGCTTTTAAGGGTATGGATTTGTTCTCGGTTTGTGAACGAAAAGAAGCATCTTCTACAATGAGAACATTATATTTTTTGGCGATACTGTAGAGCATTTGCTTATTTTCCGGAGTTATTGCTTCTCCTTTTAGGGTATCAGAAAGGATATAAAGGATTTTGACTCTTGGATCCTTCAGCATTTCCTCCAGTTGTTTTAAGTTCCGATTGAAATCAAAAGCAATTAACTCGGCTCCCCTTATTTCAAAAGGAGCAAGCATTTCCTCAGTTAAGCTGGAGTTTGCCTGATAAAGTACTATATCGCCGGGATTGATAAATATGCTCAATGCATTCCGCATTTCGCTAAAACCGTCCATCACGAGAATATTCCATTTAGCATCTGCCTGAATTCCCGTTTCGCGAAACACCATAGTTGCGATTTGCTTACGCAAAAATTCAAATCCTTGTGAGTCTCCATACTGAAGGGCAGAAATTGCTTTACTTCCTCTTTCTCTACACTGGGCAGGATTGCCGAATACGCCTACAGATATTTCTAAAACCTTTTTTACAGTATCACTGAGGTTTTGTAAAAATTTTCCTTCTTTAACACGGCGGAGGCTATGGAAGAAGAGGTGATTTTCTATATTTGGTTTTAGGCAGAATACAAGAACAAAAATTCCCCCTAAGGTTTTTCTTATTTTTTTATGGGTTAAGAGCCCGGGAATGATTAAATTAAAAATATTCATCAGTTAATACCACCTATATTATTCGGCAAAGCGTATTTTCGGTTGACATGCTTTTGGTTATAAGATATTTTATAAATTATGTTATATATTATAGCAACTCCTATTGGTAATCTCAAGGACATTACCTTAAGAGCGATTGAGGTTTTAAAGTCTGTAGATTTAATTGCCTGTGAGGATACGCGGAGGACAAAAATTCTTACCACTTTTTACGGGATAAACAAACCTCTCATAAGTTATTACGAATATAACAAAGTTACACGGGGAGAGCAATTACTCAGGTTACTTAAGGAAGGGAAAAATATTGCTCTTGTTTCCGATGCAGGAACACCGGGAATTTCTGACCCCGGGGCGAATATTATAAAGTTAGCAATAGAAAATAGTATTCCTCTAACCTTTATTCCCGGTCCCACTGCTTTTGTGGGAGCCCTGGTTTTGTCTGGATTTTCTACTAACAAATTTGCCTTTGAAGGTTTTTTGCCGGCAAAATCAGGGGCGAGAAGGAAAAGGTTAGAAAAATTGAAAAAAGAAGAAAAAGTGGTAATTTTGTACGAATCCCCCCATCGTTTATTAAAAACCCTTATGGATATTAAGGAAATTTTAGGAACGTGTCAGCTTTGTGTGGTGCGCGAACTAACCAAGAAATTTGAGGAAATAATCCGCGGTACCCCTTCTGAAGTTATTGAGCATTTCCAGCAAGAGCCTATAAGAGGAGAATTTATCCTTGTGCTGAATATAAGATAGTTTATTTTTCCTTCCCATTCCTCAAACCTTGACAGATTGCTATTTTATGCTATTTTTGTATTAGGAGATGATTAGAGATGCAAAAATTATCAAAGAGTAAATTTTTGTATGAAATACTTTTATGGATAGGTTGTGCCTGTATTTCCGGAATACAAATTTGGTCCCAAACAGGGTTGGACTTTTTTGCTCAGAAGCCTTTATTAGAATTAGAACCTTCTGTCTTCCGTCGCCTAAGGCTTCCAGAATGGTCTACTGAATTCCGGGATATAATTGGGAAAACCCAGCAATACAGTGAGATTTTTCCTGCATTAGAAAGTCTCGCCCAAAGAAATCCTCTATTTGCACAAGAATTTCATATTCTGTTTAATAATGGACTTACCCGCAGAGAATTTTTATGTAAACTGGCGGAATTTTTGGATACCTATCCCACTTTGTTGGATATAGAATCAACATTTAAATTAATGATTGCGGGAGATATTTATTACTATATATTAAATGATTCTTCTTTTCCTCTCGAGGTAAAGGAAAAACTCCAGACTTCATCCGTTGGTTCTTTATTAGAAAAAGAAAATCCCATTTGGGATTATATTTATAATCAATTAACTTCTTCTCGCGGCGGGAATAGAACGAGTAATCAATATAGACAAACAATACAAGATTTTTTGGACAATTTGTTGAAGAACCAAAATGCACTTGTTAGAGATGTACTTACCATTTTATTCTTATTTAATGCTAAAGTAGATAAGAATGATTATTCTATTGATGAAGGCATGGAGAATTTTCTTCTTAAAATATGTGAAGATAGTCTTGTTAGACATCAACCCCCGGCTATTAGATTATTAAGAGACATCTATTATCTTGCTCACATTAGAGGTTTAAGAGATTTGTTAAAAAAAATTTCCCATGCTCATGAAGAAGCGGGATGGGCAGGGCATTTTGCTCATTTAGAAGCAATAGTAGAATTAGAAAAATATGGATATCAGCAGGATAGAAATGATACAAAACATAAAATAGAAACTGTCTACATATCTCTTCAACTTAAGGGAGGAGGGGTGAGTGGCGAAGTAGATGTTTTAGTTTTAGATTCCACTTCAGAAAAGACTGGTTTGTCCTGGGTAGAGGTTGGAAATTATCAGCCGACTTCAATTCCCTCCGCTATATTGGATCAGCCAGCTTCAATTCCCATATATATATTGAGGAGAGATAAAAAATATTATAGAAAAAAAATAGTTAATCACCTTACGCTCTTGGCTGAATACCGGAGAGAAAGAAAAAGTATTGAAATTAGCGAAGGAAAAATAATTAGATTTGTGGGGGACGGAGGGGCTGAAGTTGTGGTAAAGAAAGCGGATGGAAGCGAAGAAGTGACAAAGTTAGATTTTTCAAACCGCTTCATTCTGGTTCTCTCTTTTAAGGATTATGAATTTCCCACTAAAGATGGCCAGATTGATTATTCAGCACCTCAAGTAGAATCGTTCATAAGCGAAGCAAAGAAATTCTTTGCTGAGCTTAAAAAAGAGCTTAGAGAGGAGGTTGATCCAGGTTTGGTTGCTTTGCTTGACGGATTGGATATAGTAGTGATACCGCGAAATTTGGATGATTCTGTTGTGAAGTATTTAGGAAATGGAAGGTAGTTCTCCTCTAATTTGAAAATTATCTTGACAAGATTTTTATAAAAAGTTATAATTCATAAAAACCTTTTAAGCTCGTCCGGTGAGACGGGTAAAGGAGTTAAAATGTATATTAAAGGAGAAAAGGATAAATTAGAACCTGTTGGCAACCAGCCAGCAGGTTATTTTTTTGAGAGATAGTATGCACTTCCACGAAAAAGCAAAAATTCTGGATGAGGAAGGAATAAGAAGAATTGTTCTCCGCATCACCCATGAGATTTTAGAGAAGAATAAAAACCTGGCTGAATTGGCAATTATCGGCATTCGCACAAGAGGGGCCTGTCTGGCACAGAGGATTGTTAGATTTATTGAAGAAATTGAGAGGTTTAAGGTTCCTTTAGGTATACTTGATATTACCCTTTACCGTGACGACCTTACGCTGTTTTCTACCCAGCCCATTGTACATAAGACGGAAATAGATTTTGATATTTCGGAGAAGAGAATTGTTCTCGTTGATGATGTATTATTCACCGGTAGAACGGTGAGGTGTGCTCTTGATGCTTTGATTGATTTTGGCAGACCAAGAGTTATTCAACTTGCGGTTTTAATTGACCGCGGGCATCGAGAACTTCCTATTCGGGCGGATTATGTAGGGAAGAATGTTCCTACTTCCTTGAAAGAGAATATTAATGTTAGACTCAAAGAAGTAGACGGAGTAGACGAGGTAGTTATTGAAGAGAGAATATAATAAAGAACTGCATAAAAAAGATAGAGGGACAAGAAGTGAACTGGATACGAAAGGATTTACTGGGGCTTGAGGATTTGTCAAAAGAAGAGATTGAATTGATTTTAGAAACCGCCGATTCTTTTAAAGAGATTTCTTTAAGGCCCATAAAAAAAGTTCCTACCTTACGTGGTAAAACTGTAGTTTTGTTCTTTCTTGAACCTTCAACAAGGACACGTACCTCTTTTGAGCTTGCTGCCAAAAGGCTATCTGCAGATACGGTAAATATCTCGGCAAATACATCAAGTATTATGAAAGGAGAAAGCCTCAGAGATACCGCAAAAAATATTGAAGCCATGAAAATAGACATAATTGTTATAAGACATTCCTCCTCCGGCGCCCCTCATCTTTTAGCACAGCTTGTAGATTCCTCAGTGATCAATGCAGGAGATGGGTGTCATGAACATCCTACACAGGCGCTTTTAGATATATTTACCATTAAAGAGAAAAAAGGGAAAATCTCTGGACTCAAAGTGAGTATTATTGGTGATATTGCTCATTCCCGTGTGGCTCGTTCCAATATCTGGGGGCTTACAAAATTGGGAGCAGAAGTAACTGTGTGCGGTCCCCCTACATTAATTCCTCAAGGGATTGAAAAATTTCCTGTTAAAGTTACTTACGATATAAAAAATGCCATAAAAGATGCAGATGTTTTGAATGTTTTAAGGATTCAACTTGAACGCCAGAAGTCAAATCTTTTTCCCTCTTTAAGGGAATATGCTATAAATTTTGGGATAGACCTGGAAAAATTGAAACTGGCTAAACCCGATGTTCTCATTATGCATCCCGGACCGATAAACCGTGGTGTAGAAATTTCTCCTGAAGTTGCAGACGGACCTTATTCAGTAATTCTGGAACAGGTTACCAATGGAATTGCGGTAAGAATGGCAGTGTTATATTTACTGTCAAACAGAGGTGAGATGGCTCACTGATTATTGTGTATGTATAATGGATGAGAAAGGTAAAAAACTCTTAATAAAATGAGCATTTTGATTAAAGGTGGTTATATTGTAGATCCTGGAAACAGACGCGAAGGGCATTCTGATATTCTTATTGAAAAAGGGAAGATTGTAAGTATTGATAAGGAACTTAAGGTGTCTGCAGATAAGTTGATAGATGCGAGGACTAAATTTATCTTCCCCGGATTAATAGATATGCATTGTCATTTAAGAGAACCGGGGAGAGAA
>JBFWKV010000039.1:0-9154 GCA_050252475.1 Candidatus Omnitrophota bacterium
GAAAGAGAAAAAAATAAATATTTTTTATCTTTTCACAGTAATGTTTTTCTCGGTTCTTATACTTACCAAATCACTGGGTGGGATTTTGAGCCTGGTAATTTCTTTCCTCGTTTTATTTTTAATTATCAAACCAAAAAATATACCTAAAAAATTCCTCATTTTAGGATTAATTATTCTGACTTTTTTGTGTGTTTTTGTATTTTTCGCCCGGGCAAATAGGATAGTAGATTTCCGTAATCCCCATAACTCATTGCTCCAGAGATACAATTTTATCCGTGTAAGTATAAAAATAGCCAGGGATAATCTACTGTGGGGAGTAGGCATGGGTAATTTTGGGGACTTCTTTATGCGCTATCGGAGTGCTTCCGATATACGCACAAATTATGCTCACAACTTTATTCTGCAGACGCAAACAGAATTAGGCATTCTGGGTAGCGTGGGACTATTTTTGCTCATCCTTGTTTTTCTTCGTGATATATTTACTAAAAAGAATAAACTTTGCTTCTTCAATTTTTCTCTCCTTTGGGCGGGAACTTCTTTTCTATTCCACAATCTTATAGATATTTCTTTTTTCTTTCCCGAAGTAGCGATTTTTTTCTGGATTATATGGGCAGGATTTAAAAACCTCAGCAAATAAAAAATTCTTCATTCCATAATTTTTTCTTAATATCTCTCCATAAAATTCATTTAATTTGCTTTCTCTTTCCCAGAAAGAATATATCTTATGTTTGGTATACCGCGGTTTTAATTGACTCCGATGTGCTTTAATTGCCTCAATTTTCATCTCCATAAGTTTTCTAGTAAAAGGGAAATAAAAATCAAATTTCTTAAAAAATTTCCATACTCGATAAATATATACTTTTGGGGAAAATCCTAAATTTTTCATGCTCTCTTTTATTATTTCCCAGCATTTTTTATGAGTAAGATGGGGGTCTTTTTCTTCTCCACAGGTAAAAATAATTTGGGGATGAAATCTTTTTATTTCTTCAGTTAATATCTGGATATCTTCAGATCCAATTTTCCTTTTATTATAGAAAGGAAGAGAAAGAAATTTAATATCTCTTTTAGCTAATCCGAGAACCCTAACTGCATAATGAGCTTCCACTTTTCTCAATTTATCCTTTTTGGCTCTGGGAATATTACCTTTTACTCCCCTCCAGCCGGAGGTGAGATAAAGTATCTTTATAGTAGCGAGACTTTTTTTCAAAAAGTAGATGGTCGCTCCCATCCCAATACAATCGTCATCAGGATGCGGAGCAAGAATTAAAATCTTTTTCTGTGGGTAAATGACTTTACGAATATCCCTCATCTAATTCTCAATGCTATACCGAGGAGAGTATTTACCAGAAAAGACTTCAGGAAAACAATCAAAAGAAAGGCAAGCAAAGGCGAGATATCAATACCAAAAGTAGAAGGAATTATCCTCCTTATGGGACGAAGTATGGGTTCGGTGGTATAATGGAGAAATTGCACAATAGGATTAAAGGGGTCGGGATTTACCCAGCTGATTATCGCCCGGATAAGTATCAACCACCAGATAATTGTTAAACCAATATCCAGAACTTTAGCCAGTCCTACTAAAAAATTGGAAATAATGAACATAATTTTATCCTGATTTAATCGCTAATAACTTAATAAAATCTGCAGCATCTTCTATTTTGTCCGTAACCCCTTCCATATACTCTGCTAATTGATAAACCAAAAGAAGGGTAGAGGCAGTTAAATTGGCTTTAATAATAGTTCCAATAAGAATCTTTTTCTGGTCATCCGCTTTTGTCTCGTATAGCTCCACCTCGTTACAATCTTTTATTGCCTGCTTCAAGTCATTCTTCATAAGGGACTCAATGCCTTCCTTAAGTTTAGTAATGGAGCCAAAAATTATTTCGGTAGCTTGAGAAATTCCCTCCAGGGTATCTCCTGGTAATTTCTCATCTAAAAAATCAAGAAACCTGGCAGAACCATTTGTCCAATCTGCGATCCTATCCAAAGACTTAACAAAATGCATTAAATCTTCCCTATCCGGTGGAACAAGCACTCCTTCAGAAAGTCTATCAATCATCTTTGAACGTAAACTATCCGCCTCTCGTTCACATTCCCTTACTTTCTCTATCGCTTTCTGTTTATTTTTTGAATCTCCTTTAATAAAAGAAAGAATCGCTTCTCTGAACCAAGCTACCGTCTGGTAAGTAACCTCTACATGCTTCTTGGCATCTTCCAGAACCAGGGTTTCTTGTTTCATTCCTAACCAACCCAGTATGTTTCTTGATTCTTTCATTACTCTCACCTCCATTTATTATAACAAAACTCTGATTAATTTCAGCACTAAAAATGAAATAAAACCACTTGCAAAAGGAGTCAATGCCCAGGCAAATATAATTTCTCCTACCATCTTTTTGTTCAAAATTTTAATCCCTTTGACCAATCCCACCCCAACAACCGCTCCTACGGTAGAATGACTGGTGGAGACGGGAATACCAAACATTGTATAAAGGTGAATATTCAAAGCAGTAGCAATTTCGGCTACAATTGCCATTAGAGGCAAAAGACGGGTAATCCTAAATCCCACAGTCAAAATAACCTTATAACCCAAAGTTATTATTCCCAATAAAATAGAAATACTTCCAAAAATAACTGCTTTTTTCTGACTAATTATTCCCGCTCCCACAATTACTCCTGTGGCATTAGCCACATCATTTGCTCCCCAGGTAAATGCCAAATAACTACTTGTAGCTATAATAAGAATATAAATACACGGACTTACAAACCGCCGGGGGATTAAAGTGTAAAAAATTTTCCTGAATGGACGGTACAAAATATAAGCAATTATTCCTGAACCAATGGGAGTAAATATCCAACAGATAAAAATATCCAGAAGTTTCCTCCAGATTATTTCTGTTCCCATGGCTAATCCTGCTCCTGCCACTGCTCCTACGATGGCATGGCTGGTAGAAACAGGAAGGCCTTTCAAGGTAGCAATAAGCACCCAGGTCGCTGCTCCAAAACAAGCAGCCAGGGCAATATAAACCCCTATTTGCGGGTCTAACTTATCTAAAGGAACTATCCCTTTACCTATCGTCTTTACTACCCGCGACCCTAAAATTATTGCTCCTAGATAACTGAAAACGCAGGTAATAAAAATCCCCTGTCTGATGGTCATCTTACCGGAGCCCACATCTGCACCCACACAATTAGCAGCATCGTTTGCTCCGATCGTCCAACCTATATATCCACCTATTAATAAAACTAAAAATACGATTATGCTGGTCATAACATTTACCTTGAGTTTAAAGCATTATACGAATAACATCATCCACTGTCAATTCTTAATCTTACTAATTTATCAATAAACATTATAATCATTCAATCCCATTGAATTGAATAAATTTAAGAAAGTTATGAAAAAGACAAGGAAACAATCAGCTTACCTGTAAACACAAGTATACTCACAATAGCCCCTGCAAAAACTATACCCAGAAGAATTGCTATTATTGCTTTTTTAAAACGCATGCCCAATAAAGAAGAAATAACTGCTCCGGTCCAGGCACCGGTGCCAGGGAAGGGAATTCCCACAAAAATTACTAATCCCCAGAATTCGTATCTTTCTACTATTTTTGCCTTCTTTCCTGCTTGTGCAAACAGCCAATCAAAAAACTTTTTCCAGATTTTGAACCTTCTCAATTTTTTTGATACAGGATCCAACAGAAAAAGCACAAAAGGAATAGGTAAAATATTGCCTAAAAAAGAAAGAATTATTGTTTTTTGCCAGGGTAATCCTAAGACAAAACCTAAAGGGATGGCACCGCGTAATTCCGAGACAGGAAGCATTGCGGTTAAGAAAACTGCCCATTGAGGGGAAAAATCTCTAAAGAAAAAAGGGATGCTCTCCTTCATTCAATTTTCCTTATCCCATCCATATCTACCTACTAAGGGGACAAAAACACAACCGCAAATTTCTTCTTTTTTAATTCTATTACCAATTTTTTCTATGACGGTCAAAACTTGAGAAAAAGAATCACCTAACGGGATTACTAACCGTCCATTTTCTTTTAACTGAAGAATTAGAGGAGGTGGTATCTCAGGGGCACCTGCAGTAACGATTATTCTATCATAAGGAGCAAATTCTTCCCAGCCAAGAGTTCCGTCACCTATCTTTATTTTTATATTCTTGTATCCCAAATCAGTTAAAGCCAATCTTGCTTTTTCCGCTAAAGAAGAAAATCTTTCTATACTATAAACCTCCAAAGCCAATTCCGCCAGAATTGCGGTCTGATATCCTGAACCAGTTCCTATCTCTAATACTTTTTCTTCTCCTTTTAGATCTAAACATTCAGTCATTAAGGCTACCATATATGGTTGAGAAATAGTCTGCCCTTCCCCAATGGGCAAAGGATGGTCATCGTATGCTTCAGTAATGTTATTTTCAGAAACAAATTTGTGACGGGGAACTTTCAAAAATGCTTCAATAACCCGTTTATCCTTTATCCCGCGGGATAAAAGCTGGTCATTGACCATCTTCTGTCTTAATGAGAAAAAACCGTTTTCTACCATCTAAAAATTATTTTTTTAAGAATAAATTTCAAGAAACGCAGAGTATCTATCACAGGATTTATCTGACTAATAGATTCGCGGAGATAAATAGTTTTTATGGGTAAAGAAGAAACAACAAAACCTTTCCTTACTGCTTCAATTAAAATTTCCGATTCTATCTCAAAGTTATTTGTGCAAAGTTTTATTTTTTCCAGAACTTCTCTTTTCAATAGTCTCAATCCACACTGGGTATCAGGAATCTTTTGATTAACCAGAAGCGAAATTATCTTAGACATAAATTTATTTGTAAGTAACCGCAACAAGGGCATACTCTGGGGAGAATGCATCCGGTTTCCTATAATTACATCAACCTGAGACTGTTTAAAAAAATTGATGAAATTAGGGAGCTCTTCAGGACTGTGTTGACCATCTCCATCCATGGCTATAATCACATCAAAATCTTTCTCTAAACAGTAAGAAAAACCTTTTTTTAAAGAATTTCCTTTCCCCTGATTAAGAACATTTCTTAATACTTCCGCACCGTTCTCCTGAGCAATCTGGGCGGTATTGTCGGTAGAACCATCATCTACCACTATTATATCTTTTATACCGAGATCTTTAATTCGCCGAACCAACCAGCCGATGGTTTTTGCTTCATTATAGGTAGGAATAAGCACACAAACTTTCATTATAAATGGAATTTCGGTTCATTACCAAGTATAAGGCGCCGAATATTGGAAAGATGTTTATAACTAACCAAAAGAGCAAGAAATACTCCAAACATAATATATATAAAAGGACGGTTGGTAATTAGCAATATAAAGGGCAAGAGAACAGCGGTGGTTATGGAAGCTAAAGATACATAACGGAAGACTATAAAAACTATCATCCAGATAACTACACAAATAAAAAATATTCTTGGCTCAAGAGCAAAAATAACCCCTGCACTCGTTGCCACTCCTTTGCCCCCTTTGAATTTTAGGAAAACACTGAAAGTATGCCCTAAGATTACCGCAAAACCCAGAATTATTCTTTCTTCTAAGGTTGAGAAAGTGGAAGAAATCGGTTCACACAGAGCAAGATATTTTACTACCAGATATCCCTTTAGAATATCTACAATCAATACTAAAACGCCGGGAATTTTTCCTGTGACTCGCCAGACATTAGTAGCTCCAATATTACCACTTCCTTCCTGACGAATATCGGTTTTTTTGAGTAATTTTGTTATTATGTAACCTGTAGGAAAAGAACCAATAAAAAATGCCAGAATTGTCTTTACTGCAAACATCATCTTTTATTCACCTACCTTATCACCTGTTACCCTCTTGAAATACCCATTTACTGCCTCTCCAAATGTAATCAATTCCTGAAGCAATAGTAAAGAAACCCGTGCCATACCAAAGAAATTTAGTAAAATTAAGATGCAAAATTATAGAAATAATCGTAATGGTCTGAAAGAAGGTACTAAATTTACCTAAAAGAGTGGGTTTAATCTCTAACTTCCCTTGAGTAAGATAAAGTAATAGCGAACCCACTATTAATAACAAGTCGCGACTAAAAACTACAAGTGGTATCAAAAGAGGAATCTCAAAATCTGCGGAAAGTCCTTTCCGAATAAAAAGGAGAATAAAGGCAGTATTAATCAGCAATTTGTCTGCCACGGGATCAAGCAAAGCTCCCATTTTGGTTATCTGTTGGCTCTTTCGGGCAATATAGCCATCTAAAAAATCAGATACCACCGACAAAATAAATATAAACGCCGCAAAATTACGCAGATAATCCTTTTGCGGCGTATAATGGAGAACCACTGCCACAAAGAGAGGAATAAGAATAATCCGAAACAGTGATAAGCGATTAGCCAAATTCATAAACCCAAAGAGACATAGATTAAAGTAACAACAATTACAACCTATTCGTTTTAAATCTGCCTCTTTATCTATTTTATTGTTTAAACTTTAACTCTGCTCCATCTTTAGGACAGTATTTCACATCTTGAGGATACTCAGCCCCACATATCGGACAGAATTTTACTGCCATTGCATCTCCCACCAAAGCTCCTCCTAAACCTCCTACCGCTGCCCCTATAGCTGCTCCTTCCGCAGTCTTCCCACTCTGATGTCCGATGATCGCTCCTACACCTGCTCCTGCTGCCGCCCCTATTCCTGCTCCTTTCTGAGTGGTAGTACAACCAAAAAACAAGAGAATCAAAAGCAGTAATAAACTCAAATACTTCATCCTCTCACCTCCTTTTTTCCCAGATGCAAAATTACCAATTTATTAATCAATTATCTTATTATTCCTATGCGATGTAAAGGCCAATAAATTACGATTGCCTTACCCAGGATATACTTGCGAGGAACAAACCCCCAGTAACGACTATCTTGAGAGAAAGCAGAATTGTCCCCTAATACAAAATAATTATCTTCGGGAACCCTTACACCCTGGGGACCATTTCCATATGAACCTCGATTATAGTAATAAATACTCTTTATCACCGGATGTGAATCAACTCTCTTTCCGTTAATATAGATATAACCATTTTCAATCTTAACTGTCTCTCCTGGTTTAGCAATCAATCTTTTTATAAAATCCCTCTTGGGGTCTAAAGGATAACGAAAAACTATCACATCTCCTCTTTCGGGTTCTTTAAAACGATAAATAAATTTATTCACCAGAATTCTATCGCGTGGTTTTAGGGTGGGTTCCATAGAGCCGGTAGGAATTTTAAATGCCTGAACAACAAATGTACGCACAACCATTGCCAGAACAAAGGCAATGACAATAGACTCCCCCCATTCTTTAAGAGTATCTTTAAAAGTTGGTTCTATTTTTTTGTTTTCTTCAGCCATATTTTTTCCAGCTCTTTAGTAATCTCTATCCCTTCTTTACTCTCAGGAACAATTGTTTTTTCTTCCTCAACAAAAAAAGTTTTTTTCTTCTTTATCCTGGCTAAAAAATCCTCCGCACCAATTACTTTTACTCCTTGACTTTTGGCAAAATATTTTATCTCATTGTCATCGCTTATGACAACTAAAATTTTTTTATTCGGACTTTTATCTATAATCTTTTTGATTCTTTCGTCTGCAATCTCTCCTTTTGTAAAAATTATCTCTACCCCCAAGTATCTCTTCAGAGTAAAAACATCCTCCCTCCCATCAAAGACAATCGTAATCTTATTATTTTTACTTCCGCAGAGTTTCTCTTCCTCAATAAACCGGACAAATCCTTCCCTATCCCGGAATACCTTTTTCCCTAAAATATAAGGAACCTGTTTCATTAAATTATATCCATCAATAATAAAGTGTAAACTCATCTTTTTTCAGTATTAATATCCCGAGGAACTGCCATTATTCGGAAAAAACTTCGGCAGTAAAAACAAAAACCTTTGCTCCTTTATTCCAGGCATCTGGAGTAAGTCCTGCTTTCTCAACAAAACAGTTCTTTAAGAATTCTTCTTTAGACCAGCCTGTTTCTCTGGCTACCTGAGGGAGAAAAACCCCACTGCGCAAACCGTCAGTTACATATATACCATGTTTGCCTAACTCAAGCTCATCAATGGTCTTTATCTCTCGCATAGGGGAGAGAATTGAAATCTCAATACTTATATCTTTTAACTCCTCAAAACGCACAGGGGGAAAACGGGGATCATTCAGGGCTGAGGATAAACTTACCTTCTGAATCTGTAAATACAAAGGAAGCGGTTCGAAATTACCTATGCAACCGCGTAAGAGACCCTTTTTCTTTAGCGTAACAAAAGCACCTCTTTTCTCCAGTAGCGCCGGATTTTCAACCTTAAATTCGGGAATTCTTCTTTCTTTTAAATAAACCTCTAAGGTTCGGCGGGCAATTTTTAGTAATTCTTCCCTTGCTTCTTTACTTAAAAAATCGCTGTTTTCTCGGTAAAAAGCTACACTGCAATATCCGACAACTTTAGAATAGTCAAAATTTATATCACCGGAGTTAGCATAATGAAGGTCCCTTACTTTTCCTATGCCCAGTTCCTGCATTAAAAACATAAAAGTAAGCACTGCTCCTCCCCCACAAAGCTCAGAGGTTCCATTTTTTAAAGACTCCTCCAACTCTTCAGGCTTATTTTTCTCAATAAGCTCTAAAGTAAATTTATCCATTTTTTTTGCAGTTTGATAATTGTGATAATGGGACATATCTGAGGAAGCAATTACCAGAAAATTTTTATCTCTTAGTGCCTCAGCAATTTTCTTAGCAACTCTCTTACAATAAGATACTTCTATGTTATTGATGAGAATGGGGACAATTTTAAAATCTTTCAATACCGTTTGAAGAAAAGGCAGTTGCACTTCTATTGAATGTTCATATCTATGAGCCTCTTTATCCGATTTTATCTCGGGAGAAATAAGTTTATTTATCAAGTCTCTATCCACGGAAACCAGTCCTAAAGGGGTAAGAAAATCTCCTTCAGTATATACGGTTGCTTCATCAATAATCGCATGATGACTTGGACCAAGAATAATAATGGTATCAAATTTTTTATTCCTAATGAGTTTATAGGCAGAGGCAGCTACCTGACCAGAATACACATATCCAGCATGGGGAACAATTAACCCTTTTATTTCTCCCTCAATATAAGGAACTTCTGCCTTTTCCAGAA
>JBFWKV010000040.1:0-9061 GCA_050252475.1 Candidatus Omnitrophota bacterium
TTTGCTAAATTTATGTCTTTAATCTCAAAAGGCATCTATGCTCCTTTCTTTAAAAATGTTTTTATAGATATTTTTGAATTTCTCTTACTTTATCGGTTTTTTCCCAACTAAATTCCGGTTCATTTCGACCAAAATGTCCATAGCAGGCAGTATTGAGGTATATTGGTCTCAGCAGGTCAAGGGTATTGATTATACCCCGGGGAGTTAGAGAAAAAATTTTCTTTACAATTTTAATAATTTTCTCCTCTTCGATTTTACCTGTTTCATAGGTATCAACATGGATTGCTAAAGGCTCTGCTCTCCCAATAACATAGGCAAGTTGAACACAACATTTTTCTGCCACTCCTGCAGCTACCAGATTTTTAGCAATATATCTTGCCATATAACTTGCGGAACGGTCTACTTTTGTAGGGTCTTTTCCCGAGAATGCTCCTCCACCATGAGAGATTATTCCCCCGTAAGTATCTACTACAATCTTTCTTCCGGTCATTCCTGTATCTGACTGAGGACCTCCAATAACAAATTTCCCCGTCTCATTAACGTAGAATTTTGTATTTTTGTCTATAAAATTTCCCAAAACAGGTAGAGCAATGTTCTCAATAAGTTCTTTTCTTGCTTCTTTAGTTATATTCCAGCCTTTCGCATCTAAAATTTCCTCAGTATGTTGACAGGCAAGAACTACAGAATCGACGCGTTTGGGTTTTCCATTTTCGTACTCTACAGTAACTTGAGATTTACCATCTGGGCCCAAATAACTTAGAATATTTTTCTTCCTCACTTCGGCCATTCTTCTCACCAGGTGATGTGCTAGCATTATAGGTAAGGGCATAAGTTCTTTTGTTTCGCTACAGGCATACCCTACCATGATCCCCTGATCACCTGCCCCTCCTCTATCCACTCCCTGGGAGATATCAGGAGATTGAGTATGAATAGCATTTAATATGGCACAGGTTTCAAAATCCAATCCATAACGAGGATGTGTATAACCAATATCACTTAAAAGTTTACGTACCAATTTATGAATATCCACATATCCTGAAGTAGAAATCTCTCCGCCTACAATGATTAATCCCATGGTTACATAGGTCTCACAGGCAACGCGTCCATTTTTGTCCTGTCTTATAACCTCATCAAGAACAGCATCTGAAATCTGGTCGCAGAGTTTATCCGGATGTCCTTCTGTTACTGATTCAGCGGTAAGAAGATATCTTCTTCTCATACTAACTCCTTTCTTTACTGAAGTGCTCCTTTGCTATTTTATAAACTTCAAAGTCCCCAATATCAAACCAATTACCCGATAGTCTATATCCCCAAAAAGACACTTTTTTCTCCAGAAGATATTCCAGAAAACATCCTAAAACATCCGGATGATTATCTTTTTCTAAATAAGCTTTAATAAAACCAAGAGCAGATTTTGGTATGAAATATATTCCTGTACCTATAAGCGTAGAGAATGGTTTTTCTGGTTTCTCTACGAATTTTGTAATCTGATTAAGGGAATCCATTTCTATCACTCCAAATTTGTTAGCCTTATTAATATCTTTAATATCATAAACCCCTATGGTTATGCCTGGTTTTCCCTTAGCAAATTTAATAAATTCTTTCAGGTCAAAATTAAAAAGATTATCTCCCGCTACAACCAGAATATCTGCATCCAGGTTATTCTCTTGGATTGCAAAATTAAGGTCTCCTATGGCTCCTAAACGGTTCTCTTCAGAAGAAGTCAGATCATTAATCAGTTTAATCTTCTTATCGGAGTTAATTTTTTCCAACCACTTCTCAAAATGAATATAAAATTTGTTGTTAGTTACAATGATTATTCCATCAATCTCTTCAATTGTTTTTAATCTGTTGACTATATATTCAACAATTGGTTTACTGTTAACTTTGAGCAACGCTTTAGGCCAATTCAAGGTAAGAGGATAAAGCCGTGTTGCATAACCTGCTGCTAAAATTATCGCCTTCATCAATTTTTACTTTCTTTGTTTAGTTAATTCCAATCTTTTTTTTAAATAATTAATCGCTTCTACCGGCGTAGGGTCTACTCTATTCAAAATGGCTAAATAATAACTCACAAAGTCTCCTGTATATATAAGAGAAAAGATTCTTGCCATGAGTGATTTTCCCTCTGCGTAGATTTGTTTGATTTTATTAAACCCTCTTTTCTTCAAGATTTCTTTCGTAATATCCATTCTTACTTTTATCCTTTCTTCTTCCCAGTTGTCTCTTAAAAAGACAATTACAAAGTTTTTGAGCACTCCTGCAGGAAATTGCCACCCCACTATCTCATTATGGTTTAATTCCGGCAGAAAATTTACAGAAGAAAGCATTTTGGAATTTTCTGCTAATTGGGCGCGCCAACGCATACATACTACATCAAGATAATCTGTTTGACTATAAATTACGGGGAATCTATTTAACATAAATCTGGCAGTGTCAAAAGCAATATTTCCTTCTTGAACCGCCGGGGACATTTTTCTGTCACGCATTTTTTCTAAAACATATATTGTCTCTTCTAATTCTTTCTCTATATTGCCTATGACTCTCATTTTATACAGAATATACAAAGGAACAAAGACAAAATATCCTAAAGCCTGACGGGGAGGGTAACCTGAAGGTATCTTTATATAAGGAATTTTTAATTTATGGGCATAATTAATAAGTTCTCCTCCGGAAGATATAACTATTATTTTTGCCTTTTTCTTTCTGGCTTCTTGAAAAGAGGCAATGGTTTCTTCGGTATTTCCGGAATAACTACAGACAAAAAAAATGGTTTCCTTATTCACAAAAGGGGGGAGGTTATAATTTCTGAATACAAAAATAGGTAGTTTTGATTTATAAAAGCAATAAGCACGAATTATATCAGCCCCAATAGCAGACCCTCCCATACCCGAAAAAACTATATTTTTATGTTTAAGATAGGAAGAGTGAATCTCTGTCTTTTTACCCAGTAGAAAAGCATCTTTCAACTGCAGAGGAAAATTGTATAGAAAATTGAGCATATCTGCAGAGTCAAACTTTTTGATTAATTCAAGCATAGACTATCTTTAGAAAATTAATTCTGGAATGATTTCTTTCAGTTTCATCCTCAGGAATCTCAAGATATCCTCGCTGGTAGACAAGGCGAGACATTCTTGAGCAATCTCTCTTGCCTGGGTAATAGTCATTGCTCGGATAACCTGTTTTACTTCCGGAACACTTACCGGACTTACGCTTAATTCATCCAGCCCCAATCCTAAAAGAACAGGAATAAAAATTATCTCACCTGCCATTTCTCCGCACATTCCCACCCAAATCCCTGCTTCATGTGCAGAATCAATTATGGTTTTGATTATGCGTAAAATTGCAGGATGGGCAGGTTCATACAGATAAGCGATTTTTTCATTAACTCTATCCACTGCCAGAGAATATTGAATTAAGTCATTTGTACCGATACTGAAGAAGTCCACTTCTTTGGCAAGAATATCGGTGGTAAGCGCTGCCGAAGGAACTTCTATCATAACTCCTACTTCTATATTTTTATCAAAAGGAATATTATCCCGGGTTAATTCTTCCTTCACCTCTTCTAAAATACCGTTAGCCTGACGTAATTCCTCTATCCCCGAGATTAAAGGATACATTAATCTTAGTTTTCCATCTACTGAAGCCCTTAGAATTGCTCTAAGTTGGGTTTTAAATATATCGGGTTTCGCCAGACAGAATCTAATTGCTCTCCATCCCATAAAGGGATTTATTTCGTAAGGAATCTCTAATTGAGAAATAAATTTATCTCCTCCTAAATCCAGGGTTCTTATAGTAACAGGGTTGGGAGCCATTTGAATAGCTACCCGGCGGTAAGCTTCATATTGTTCCTCTTCGGAGGGCAAATCTTTCCTGTTCATATAAAAGTATTCCGTTCTGTAAAGTCCTATACCAAAAGCACCATGTGCAATAACCGAAGGGATTTCTTGAGGGGATTCAATATTTGCTGCTATTTTTACTCTATATCCATCTAATGTTTCTGCAGGTAGATCTTTTAAACTCTCCAGTCTGCGTGTAAATTCCTCAAATCTTATTAATTCTTCCTCGTATTTCTTTAACGTTTCTTTTTCCGGATTTATAACCACTGTGCCATCATTACCGTTAACAATCAAATAATCGCCATTCTTCACCAAACGGCTAACTCTCTCTAACCCCACTACTGCGGGTATTTCAAGAGATTTTGCCATAATTGCAGTATGAGAAGTTCGACCTCCAATATCGGTAACGAAACCAAGTACATTATCCTTATGCATAACAGCTGTATCTGAAGGAGAAAGATTGTATGCTACTACCACAACTTTCTTGTCCAATTTACTTAAGTCTTGACGCTGTTTGCCTATAAGGTTACGCAATATTCTTTTCCCTACATCATCTATATCACTAATTCTCTCCCTTAGATATTCATCATCCATTTTAGAAAATACCTTTATATATTTTTTAATCACATCAATCAGGATATATTCCACAACAACTTTTTCTTTTCTGAGCCGAGTTATTATTTCCTCAAGGAACATTTTATCTTCTAAAACGAGCAAATAGGCATTGAATATTTCTGCATGATCCGAACCCATTTCTTCAGCAATTTTTTTCTTAATTTCCAGAATTTCTTTTCTTGTTTGTATCAATGCTTCCTCAAATCTTGCTATCTCATTAGGAATTTCCTCATCGGAAATCTGGCGTCGCGGAATAACTGGTTCTTCAGTCTCAACAAGAAAAGCCTGCCCTATCGCTATACCCGGTGAAGCAGGTATGCCTTTGAGAATTATCTCTTTTTTGTCCCTAATCACTTCTCCTTCCATATCTTATCTTATTAATTGAGTTTCTTCTTCCAGAACAATTTTCTCTAAGGCGTTTATTGCTTTTTCTGCATCATCTCCTTCTGCCTCAATCCATATTTCTGTGCCGGGTCCTATTTCTAACATAAGAATACCCATGATTGATTTGCCATTGGCAGAAAGGTTACCCTTGTATACCTTGATGTTAGCATCAAATTTATTTGCCAGTTGTACAAATAGAGCAGCAGGGCGTGCATGTAGCCCCTGTTTATTTTTTACCAATATTTTCTTCTTTACCTTTTTCATCTACTTAACCTCAAAACTCCCCTTTATTTTCCATGTTTGCTCCGGCATGAGCATAACACTCCAGAGAAAAATCAATCCTAATTCTTGATAATTTTTTTCAAAACCGCTTTCTGTCTCATAAATTGTTTCCACAGGGAAATGCCAAAGTCCCCCTTGTTTATCCCATTTAATCTCTATCTCTATTTCGAACCAGCTATCCTTAATTAATAAATTATCTATCTTATCTTTCTCTCCCTCAGAAGAGAGAATATTATCCCAGAGAGAAAAATTAAATTCCACTCCAAATTTCCCATCCCATTTAGTCGTTGATTTATTAACAATAATATACTCACAGGAGACTACTCTACTGTCTGATTCCAGTCTCAAAATTTTTTTTACTCCAAAAGGAAGTCCATCGAGCAAAACTTTTTTTGATAACTCTATGCTAACTGAACTACTGCTTTTATCCACCGCATCTATAACATAGTTGCGTTCAATAAATTCCCTCTCTTTGTATTCTTTTCTTAAAAATTTTTCTCTCGTTAACTCATTATGTAAAAAATATTCCAGAAGACATCCTTTGCGAGAAGAATCATAGACTGACAACATTCCCTCCCATTCTCGAGGAATAGTTTTCTCTATATCATGAATACTTACACTACCCTGATTAATATTATGAGAACATCCCGGATTGTTCTTAATAATTTTTTCCTTTATTTTCTCATGGTATTTCTCTTTTCGACGCGAGATTGTATTTACCAGATTAACCTTTTTTTCACGATCGTCAATTTCGTATATTCCGGCATTCTCTTCTATATCTAGATATAATTTAAGTAATCTATTTGTTATAATGACTTCCTCACTGCCATCGCAGTCAAAATCGTTTACTGTGCATTCTATCAGTTTGTTTCTCTCACCATTAGCTCTATCAATAATGTTTTCTGTTTTTATAAGATTATTATAAATACTATGACGTAAATGGTTCAGATACAATCCACCAAATACACCATGCCAGTAGCTGTCATTATTTTGAGCCATATAGAGATGCCGTTTTGCTTCTTCAAATTCTCCACTTTGAGCTTTACACTTTACACTTTGCACTTTTCCACTTACTTCCATCATCCGTTTGTGCATATGATTTGCTTCAGGATATTTTGCTAAAAAATTTCTAAAATATCCATCTGCCCATTCCTGCATTTCATCATAACTTGTGCAGGGTAGATAAACTCTTCCTGTGGGAGGAAAATTCTCTATATATTCACTGAAAGTTATTAGTTCCAACCAATCGCTATTATCTTCAATAGCCTGAAAGAAATGTTCTAACCATTTTTCTTCATAAACCCATTTAAAGGTTCCTGGCCAAAGGCCAAATTTTTCTCCATCATCCGCAAAAGTTATTGCCTTCCTTCCTGAACCAAAAGCGCGTTTTAAATATTCTATTGTTTCAGCAGGGAGTTTAAAAGGAAGAGCGTAACGCAGAAATTTTGAACCGGGAAACACCCTGACCAATCTATTGTCGTATTCTGTGATATAATATCCCCATAACTCCTCACGCATCTTCCCTGCCTTTTCAAAATGGGTATCATCCACAATTGTATATATTATTTCTGCTTCCTGAAGAGTTTTGGGAAGGTCAGGCTCCCAGACCCTTTCTGTAAGCCAGGCGCCTTTGGGTTTAAATGACCATATACGGTATATCTTTTCGTTCAGTAATTTTATCTGTCCGATTCTATCTCTTTCGGGTAAAAGGATTAAAATCGGTTCATAATAACCTGCTGAGAGAATCTCTATTTGTTTTCTCTCAACTAATTTCTTTATACGTTCAATAAAATCAGGTCTCTTATTCTCTATCCAGTCTAAGAGACTACCTGAATAATGTAAAGAGATTCTTATTCTGGGATGTCTTTCTAAAACATCCAGAAAAGGAAGATAGGCATTATTAAATGCTATTTCAAAAATATGGTCAAAATTTCCTACAGGTTGATGAGAATGAATTGCCATTAAAAGTTTCATTTTCTCCATAGTAGTCTACGTATTATTTTTTGTTATAATTCAACAAATCCATAATACAACGAGCAAGTTTTTCCGGATTATGTCTTACAACATTAGTTGTACTAATCACATCCTCTTCTATAACCTTATATCCCCATTCTCTAATTTTTGCAGAATCATTTACTACCGGAAAAGCATTCTCCTCTTTATATCTTTCGCGAAGTGAAAAAGGAATGGGAGCAGTATTAACAATGCAATAATCAATTACGCGCGGATGAGTATGTTCGATAATAGCTCTAACATGGTCAGAAGCAGTATAATTGTCAGTTTCTCCTGCCTGAGTCATCACATTACATATATATACCTTCATTGCTTTTGTCCTGAGAATTGCTTCTGTTATTCCCCTGACGAGAAGATTGGGAAGAATGGAGGTATATAAACTCCCCGGTCCCAGTATAATCATATCTGCTTCATAAATGGCATTTAGAGCTTCCTCTGTAGGATTACATTCTAAGGGATTGAGATAAAGTTTTTTTATAGGAATCCTCCGATTAGGAATTTTTGATTCACCAACCGTTTTTGTTCCGTCAATATGCTCAGCAACTAACTTAACCTTATGGAGAGTGGAAGGAACTACCTGTCCGCGTATTGCTAAAACCTTACTTGATTCCTTTATCGCCTTCTCAAAGTCTCCTGTAACTTTTGAAAGTGCGGTTATAAAAAGATTGCCAAAATTATGTCCTTTTAATTCAGAATCGTCATCAAAACGGTATTGAAACAACTCACGCATCAAAGGCTCAGCATCAGCAAGAGCTACCAAGCAGTTTCTAATATCTCCCGGGGGAAGCATATCAAATTGTTCCCGAATTCTACCCGAACTACCGCCATCATCAGCTACAGTAACAACGGCAGTAATGTTAGAGGTATATTCTTTTATCCCATGCAGAAGCACAGATAATCCAGTTCCTCCACCGATTGCTGTGATACGGGGACCTTTCTGTAAATGCCTTTTTTGGTACACAATTTCTACAAGTTCTTTATTTTTCTCAGGTAAAAGAACATTGATGAAAGATTTAACCATATACTTTATCCCCAGTGTCAATAAAACTATTCCTAAAAGAAGAAGCAAAAAACCATTGAAGATAAACAATGGTTCTCCCCGGGAAACCACTTTAGCTGAGCCTATACTCACACAAAATATCCCTATAACACAGAGGAATATCCAGCGTTTAATCCGCATTCCCGGATACAACCACTTAAATAAACGTAATATATTCTTCATAGGATTTGCCTTTTTGAGCATTTATTATATCACTATAAGATGAAAAAATAAATTAAAAAATAAGAAGGAAAAGTTTTGGGGTTAGATTAAATTTAGAGGGGATCTACATGGACCACTGCGGATATACCCAGTTTTTCCTTAAGTTTCTCTTCTACTGCTTCTGCTATTCGATGAGCTGAATCCACACGAAGTGTTGATTTTACTTTTATATGCAAGGAGACTTTTAATTTCTCCCCGTATTCATGAATTTCTATATCATGGATGTTTTTCACACCTTCAATCTTATATGCTTCCTGACAAATTTTGTTAATAATTTCTTTATCAGGAGCAGACCCGATCAGTCTATTTGAAGATGTGTAAACAAATTTAACTCCTATAAAGATTATAAAAGCCGAAATTAAAAATCCCAGTACAGCATCTACGACAAAATATCCAAAGCGCGAGAAAATTATCGAAACAATTATCAATAAAGAGGCAATGGCATCAGTACGATGGTGCCAGGCATCAATGATAAGTGAATCACCCTTTATTTGTTTCCCCAGTTCATTAGAAAATATTGCTAACTCTTCTTTTAAAAAAGCAGAAATAATAAGGAAAATAATCGTCCCTATCCCCGCTTTTACCTCCTGGGGGTTCAAGATTCTTAAGAAAGAATCTATCAAGAAATTAAAACCCGTAACTACAAGCAAAACCCCGATAAAAAAAT
>JBFWKV010000041.1:0-9036 GCA_050252475.1 Candidatus Omnitrophota bacterium
TTGGGAACACTTAAGCAGTATGTGGATGATATGCTAACTATAAATGAGGCATTTAAGAAGAGATTTGGTCAGTCTTATGATACAACCACATTAAAAGGGGTTGAAGGATTATTAGGATGGGCACTTAGTGTAGAGGCAGATATGAGAGATTTGATGGAGAGGAATAAAGGGATGAGTCCTGAAGATGCCCATAATAAGGCTCTAAGAGGCATTCTTGATTGGATTGAAAATAGTATGGAAGAATTTCCCGGACCAAAAGAGACAGGATATCTTGGTGGAGGTGTTTTTGCGATTAATCCTCAACAGGATGATTCCGCGAGAGGTACTTTTTCCATCGATGAGCCAGTTGCCTTTGATGAATTTGAGAGATCGCTTTTTTAGGACAAAGGTTCTTAATTTAAAAAGACGGAGGCACACAGATAAAAGAGGGGCATTGTTGGGTTTTAACCTTGATAGATGAATATTATAAAGCAAAAATAAAAAATTCTCCCTCCCTTGACGAAAGCCCATTTTCATGCTATATCTTTAAAGAGAAGAGAATAATATTGATTAAATAAAAATAATCCCCATAACCAAGGAGAATTGAAAGGAAAAATTATCGGGGACAAGATGGAAAGAAAAATTTTATTATTTTTGTTTTGTTTGGGCTTTTTAATTTTTTCTATAAAAGTGGAGGGGTTATCCATAAATCCGGTAATCCCTAATGAAGGGAATCTTAATCCTTCTCCTTTTTCACCCTCTATTGGAGAAGAGGTGGATTTTTCGCCGGTGGATACCCCAATTCAGTTATCAACTTCCAGTTCGCTGGATTTAACTCCTCCCGCAGGCGAAGTTTCTCTGACTACTCTCCAGGCAATTCAAGAACAACTCAAACCGCTTATTCAGCAATACTTAGATAAGACACAGCGGTCCCTGGATATTTTGCCTCAGGTGGTAGATAATTTTTCCTTACTTATCAGTGAGAATATTTATTCAATTCAGGAAATAAAAAATATTCTTTCCCAGGAACTAACCCCACAGATTGAGGAAGATATTGCGGGATTTTTGGACAAAGAATCTTTAGATTTAACGAAAAGGGAGGATGTAGAATTTCTGGTTCATTTTGGCTATTTACTTACTCAACTTGTTCAAGAATATTCTCCGGAGGAAGTAAAAGCAAAACAGGAGGAGATAAAAACAAGAATAAAATCAGAAATTAATTCTTGGAAAATATTAACCCAGGCCGTTCCTCTTCTGAAACTTACCACTGGTGAGCCAGAAAAAAAAGATATTACCTATACTTCCTCTGAAGAAGAGATAAAAATTAAATATAATGTAAGTGAAGTTGAAGAAAATTCTCTTTCTTTTTCTGTCCTCGGTCTTGCTTTAGAGGGAATGGAGAAATTGAGTTTTGAGATAAAGAGTTCTGTTTCTCCTGCTATTATTTTTGGAGAAGAGCCAGAGGCATCTACAGGATTTCAGATAGGGTTCAAGTATATAGATGAGGAGGGAAGAGAACAATGGGTTTTAAAGAGGTTTGATGAATTAACAAAAGTAAGCTTCACTGGAGATTATCAGAAGGTAGAGATAGACTTAGCTTCCTTTGGAGATATTCCCTGGGAGAGAGATATCCATTTTGTGTTTTATTTTAATGAAAAAGAGATAGAGGAGGAGAAAAAATCTGCAACCCTGTTTTTAAAGGACCTTTCTTTTATTCCTGAAGATAAAGAAAATTTATTAACCTTTGGGGACATTGGTATTGCCCTTAAAACCGGGAAGTTGTTTAACCGGGAATGGAATTTAAATGAAAGAGAAGATTTGCTCTATATAGATTATTTAGTTTCTCTGGGTAGAGAAAATATGTCCTATCTTATTTCTCTTGCGAAAGCACTTCCCTATGTGGAAAGGTATTTTCAGGGTGTAAAATCTCCGGATTTCTTAAGGCTGAGATACTGGGATATAAGTTCTGAAACATTGTTAAGGTATACAGTGGAAAATACCTCTCCAGGGGAGTCGGTATTACGGACTCTGGATAAGATAGATGAAGAATTAATTAGAAAATTTTTCCTTCTTAGTCAGATAAATCAACTTATAAATAGAGAACTTAATCTGGGTTCCTTAGCCGATACTTATCTCTGGAATTTTATTATCACACAACTGGGATTTTCCGGGGAGAAGGATTTTGTGGATTTGAATGAAGAACTGACTCAACTCCTTAAAGGTGAAGGGGGAGCACTACATTATGTTTTACCTGTTTTAGATAACCTCATAAAGGCTCAATCAGACCCGGTTAAAAAGGGTATCCTTAGCGGATTAAGAAAGGATTTTGTTTTGGGAGATAAAGAGACCTATCAGGATTTTTTGAAACGGAGCCCCTATGACCTCTTTTTAAATTATGCACTTTTACTTACCGCTATTGACCAGATAACTCCCCAGAAAATTCAAACCATCCTTAATTATGCTCTGGAGAGGGCCTCTAATATTGAGGAATTTAATTACTGGTTGAGGATTAAAACTCAGGAAGAATGGAGTAATTTTTTAAAGGAAAGAGGTATTGTTAGAGACACAAGTATTTTCCAGGCAGTATCAAGAGAGGATTTCTTCCGTAAGTTAGATAGTTATCAATTGCTAACTCCGGAAATAAAAGTAGTTCTCTCAAATTTATTAGAATTAACCGGTATATCTAAAAAGGAAATAGAAGCCAGAATTTCCGATTTGGATAAGACAATACGGAATTCTCTTAGATTACTCAACCTGCCCGAAAAATTAACCATGGAGAAAATAGAGGAAATAAACGATAGAGTCAATACTATTGTAGCCAATTGGTTAAACGAAAAAGTAAAATTACCTACCGAAACAAAATATGATGTTCTTAAAGTTTATTTAAAGACATTAGAAAAAAAAGAGGAAATAAAGGATTTAATTTCCTTTTCATTTCAAAGATTTATCAAGGATAATTTTGCCAACCTCAGCATTGAGGAACTGGATTCCCTTTTAACCTTAACAGTTTTATCTCAACTTAAAAGAAAGAGAATAGATTTAGATGGCTTTGTTTCAGAAAAGGAAATCCAGCACTCCCTTTATACTTTTGTTAGCAAAGATAAATACGGAACACTCGTATTGAATAAAACAGGTGAAAAAGTTGAGGATAAAGTTGAGGATTTAGTTAGGGCTTATCCTGCGAGAAAAGAATTCATTATTGAGACCGCAGTAAAAATACTTTTAGAGGATTTGTTGGGTAGGGAGATTAACCCTGCCCATTATAAAGATTTTATCCTTTTATCCTACTGGAAAGAGAAAATTTTGCAAAATGAACTTACCATTCAAGAACTCCAGAGAGATTTAAGTTTAAGAAAATCAATTATGCCACAGGAAAATGGTAAGTTTGCTCTGAATAAAAAATTATATGAGCATGCAGCAGGAGATAGAGAATATGGAGAGTTAGATTGGTGGCCACAGGAAGCAAACCAGATGCCTTTGGATAAACTGATAGATACTTATTTTGCCTTGAGGTTCTATAGAGAAATTCTATTAAAAACATTATGGAATTTTGGCAATATAAATATAAATGAACCCCGCGAAGGTCCTTTTGTGCGTTATTTCAGTGATTATCTCCCATTAAATGGATTTTTAAGACCTGAGGTGCTTAACTTTATTTTGCAAAAAACGAAACTTGCTCCTTATTCGGAAGCACAGGTTATGGCAAGGGAAGACAGAGCAAATTATGCCGGTTGGAAACTGTCCAATCCGGTTGAGGCGATGCTTTCTCCTTATCAATCTACGGAGGTGAAACAATTCTTAATTTATCATCCCGAAATAAAAGCCCTGGTTGAAGCCTTGGTAGGACGACCTCAGTATACCTATAATCCTGATGTTCCTGCCCAGGAGATGATGCTTGAAGATGCCAGAAAAATGGTGCAGTATTTTTTAGATACACAGGATAAAAAATCAGGAATATTCAAAGATGCGGGAGGTTCAGTGGATAACTCTACAGGAGTAACTGGTTTTGGAATAATTGCCCTAATCATTGGACATCAGATAGGAATGATTTCCGATGAAGAGTTTATAGAAAGAATTGAACCTTTACTCGATTTCTTTATTGATGACCCAGATGATCCCACTGATTTATCAGCAGAACACTGGTATGAAATTTTCTATCACTATTATCAGGGCTCTTCGGATAGAAGAAGTGGAAATAATGAGACCTCAATGATTGATTCGGCTGGTTTACTTAGGGCAGGATTGGCTGGTTTGACAAGATATTTGTCTTTAAAGAAAATTCCCGGTTATGAACCTTTATTAACTAAAGCCCAGCGCATCCAGGATGAGATGGACTATTCAGCCTATCTCGCAGTAGCATCTGTTATAGGTCCTAAATTTTCTCCGGTTTTAAACTATGGTTACACTAAAGAGAGATTGATTAGTTTAGGAATCATTGATACCTATCACGAATATATCCTGGCGAATATATTTGGAGTGGGACAGAAAGACCCGGCTAAAGCCATCCCTTGGTTCAGTTATTATATGTGCGGTAAACCCACTATGACTTCGTTAGAGGGTGGTGAATTTGTGTTTACCTGGGAGAGACACAATCCTTTTCAGTATGCTTATCCCTGGTTATTGATGAATTCGCGGTTTATTAAGGATGGAGGCAGTTTATTAGGAACAAGTGCTGAGGTAACAAACGTAGGTTTACGGGGAAGTATAGGTTTTGATAGTTCTCTTGACCTTAATTATTATCAGAATTCTATTCAAGATAAACGGAATATGCTCTGGCAGATGATTCTTCTTTCTCCCACCTTCAGACACTTAGGATATAATACCTGGTGGTTTTCCTCAATGTTAATTCCAGAATATTATAATATGGATTTTTACCTGGATAAGGGGGGAAATTATAGATACGAAGGAACGCTTACTCCCAGTGAATATATGATGGCACTGGCATTTATGCCCGGCAGGGCTCTGGATGCCTATAGATATGCCCTTAGTGCATATCAGCCTTTTATTGAGGGAGAATGGTGGATGGTTGATTCTTTTAATCCGGAAAGACATTTTGTTGCGCCGACAGAGTTCGGTTTGGGAAATGGTGCAGCTTTAATGGGGCTGTGGAATTCACTTGTCTATAACAATCCCGCATTTCAAGAATACCTTTCGGTCTGGGACATGGTGGGAGATAGCGATGATGTGATAAGGGGAATGCTCAGAACCGGATATCAGGAAGATGGTGAAACCATTGAAGAACTTACGGGAAGTGCAATTAGTGATTTTTCCGAGGAAAAGGTGGAGACTTATCTTAGTGAACTTCGGGGAAGAGATATATCTGAGTGGGAGTCCGTGATAAAGAATTGGATAAGTCTTCCTGGACTTAATAATCCTGATTTTAATGCCCTGGCAGAGGCAATCAAGCGCTCAATGACCACTACAACAAATACAGGATTAGGAGGACAAGAGGCTACAATTTATGAAGATACAGAGAGAAATATCATCCTTTTTAGATTGCTCAGGGAGGTAAGAGAGGCACAGATAAGGTCAAATATTGGAGAAATTAAAAAGGAAGTCACTCTTGAAGTAGCGGGTAAGACTGTTGATTATTTCTTGGGTCTTGGAGAAGATGAGTTTATAAGTATCCTTAGAGGGGATAGGAGTGATGGCGATTACAAATATATTGCAGAACTTCTCCAAACATCGGCTGATTCTGGTGATATAAATGCTCAGTATAGATTAGCACTTACTCATATTTATAGGATAGAGAATTTAAGAAAAGCAATGTCTTATCCCGATGAGAGGGCAATCTATGCCTATCAATATTATTTAAAGATTGAACAGGAAGAGAAGCCCTATGAGAAAGCAGTTGCCCTGCTTGATAAGGTAGTCAAGAGTTCTCCTGAACTTAAAATTAAAGCCCAAACCTATAAATTTGTGGCTTTGAGAAGGGGTTTACTGGATTATGAAGGTGAGGATGGTTGGAAGCAGGCATTTATTGAATTAAACCAAGAATTAAACCAACTCGGTGGGAAAGGTAATCAATTTGTCCATGAGACTATAACTGAATTTTTTGGAGAAGAGATTTTAACCATACTCTACAAACAGGGTAAAATTAGGAGAGATGAATTAGAAGGTTATATTTCTGGTACGAAAAAACTAACTGATTTCCAGAGCACAATTAATGAATACATAGATTTATGTCTGGAGAATTCCGACCCCACAATATTGACTCATGAAGAAATTGCTTTAAACGAACTTTCCCTTATCCCCTGGCGTGAGATTGCGGGAAGTAGGAATAGAGAAATAAATCTTTACAGTGCAACCCAGGCAGGAAAATTGGGTTTCTATATTACCCAGCTTGTTCTGGAAGGAACTCCCGCAGAGAAGGTAGAGGAATTTTTATTAGCAATGTATAGGTGGAAGCCGGTGGTAGATGCAATAAGAAAAGAAGCAGATATGCCAGTCCTGGATTTATGGGGTTCAGATGAAGATGTTTCTTATTTATCTTATGTAGTTTCCCTGGCATTGTCAAAACAGGATGGAGAAAGAATATTTAGTGATGAAGAGATAATCAGATTGGTGGCGAAGGAATATGGGGTAGAAGATGAGATTAACCTGGAGGAGCTTCTTAGAAAATTAAATGAGTTTTCTCCTCCCCAGGAATATACCAATGCCTTAACTTTCCGACAGAGGTTGAGTCGTTATCTTGAATCGGGAGATGCTAATGGTCAGTTGGCAGATGAAATTCTTAATGTTGTGGTTAGTAGTATGAATATATCAGAGAAGGATGCTCAGCAATTAGTGGAATTCGTCCAGGATTTATTGATTACTTCAGAATTAAATTTTGAACTTGTTCTTAAGAGTATAGATGCCCTAAGAAATCTGGAAATCCTAAATGTGAGTAACAATACCTGGTTTAGTGGAGGTGGTGATAAATCAACCGCCATTACCGATATATTCCAGGGTAGGTTATTGCGCTTTAAAGGAGAAAGCCTTTACTTTGACTACCGTGATCCGCAGAATCGTGCCTGGGCAAGAGAGATTTTTGAGTTAATAGAATTGTGCAAGGCTCTTGGTTATATAGATGAAGAACTTCAGTACGGAGAGGTTTTGTCAGAGGATCTGGATGACAATAAAAAACTAATTCTTGCAACCTGGTATTTATTCTTAAAAGAAAAAGGGATTATTTTACCTCTTAAAAACTATACTCGAATCTCGGAAGATTTAAAAAAGGTTTTTGCATATATTCCTGCCGAGATTAGAAATAATCCAGAAAAAATGGCATTTCTACCTTTCTATTTATGGGATAAAAGTGTGGAAGAATTAACCACAGGTAATATTGATTACGATACTATTGCTGGAAACGTCCCCACTGGTTTCAATAACTCCATATTCACCCAGTTCAATATCTCTTCTGAATGGCAGAAGATAATTTACAATCCTGAAGAATTTGGCAAAGGAGAAGATGTCTTTGCTTTAGCCAGGTTGCTAATGCGAATAAATAGGGTTAAGGAGATAGAAAATAATTTTGCGCAATTAAATATTAATTCTTCTTCACTTCAGCAATTCTTAAGTGATTATGTCTTAGGTGTTCCTTTTGATCCTAATAATCCTGAACATAGAGAAGTCTACCGTGAATGGGCACTTTATCGGATACCCGAGGTTCAGGAATGTCTGCATCGAGTTGTATTGATAGGAAAGGGAGAAGATGACCATCTTTACTTCTTTGGTAAGGCGGTAATGGAAAAGGGAGAGCTTCCCACAGGTGAAGTTCTCTATCAGCAGAGAAGACTTAAACTTCTTCCCCAGGCAAAAACTGCTATAGATGAATTAAAAGAAAGGTTTATTTCTCCCCTTATAGAGTTGCATGGAGAAGAGGAGTTGTTGAATTATATCTGGAAAGGAAGAGATATCAGCCGTGGCTTTACTCTGGATAACATCATCTGGAATGCAATTCTTTCCTATTATGCCCAACAGGAAGACCCACTTCAAACATTGCTTTCTCTGGGAATAACTAAATTTCTCACTCGAGGAATTGGAGATTTTAAAGGTTTAGAAGGTTTATATGGAGAGAGATTTGACCTCTTGAGAACCGACTATGAAAAAGGATATAAAGGGATTGCCGGTTTCTACGAAACGCGGGTGAGGAACTTAGCAGGTATAGGAGTACTGGATGTATTCCTGCAAGAATTAATTAATAAAGGAGGCTTTTCTAAACCTGAGGACATTCTTGATTATCTCTTGCCACAATGGGATAATTTCTCCCGCATTCTCCCCGAATTAAGTCCAGAAGAAACACTTAATTTAACCACTGCCTATCTTAAGACCATGCTTGAACAGGCTCAGGCTAATATTACTCGTATAAAGCAGGCACTGGAAAGCGATAATCCTTCGGATTTGGCAGGAATTTTCCAGGAGAGCTTTGGCTGGAAGGTGGAGACAGCAAGAGAGGTTGCCCAATTCTTCTGGGAGGAATACAATAAAGCAACCGATTTGGAAAAAGGACAAATAATTATTCGTTCTGCTCTGCTTCTGGCAAGCCAAGAGAAAATAGCCGAAGAATTAAGCATTCTTACTCAATTACGCCAGCCGGTGGAGGAATACCTTAAAGCAAGATTTGCTGCCTTTGGGATTGGTAGTGAGAGCCTCAATTTATTTAGTATTAAAGACATGGGAGTTTTGAGCTTCTATGCGACCGAGGTATTAACCGGAAGACGCACACTTGAGGAAGCAAAGGAATTTTTGCGCATTGCTAAGGAACTTCTGGAAAGAGCAAAAGATGAACCTATACTTAAGGCAGAACTGGGAATCGACCCTCAATCGGATGAATATAAGTTTAATCTCGAACTGTATAAAGTTAAAGAAAGCGTTACCGAACTTTCTCCAAGTCAGTTAGAGACATTCAATTCCACATTTATTGACGGAAAGATTTCCTTCTGGACAGAACAGATTCTTAAGGGTCGGATTACTGTAGATGGTTTAGTAAGACTTCTTGAACTGCGCGATAAGATAACTCCTATTCTGGAAAGAGCCGGCTTACTTAAAATTAATCAAGAAGATATTTCATATCAG
>JBFWKV010000042.1:0-8795 GCA_050252475.1 Candidatus Omnitrophota bacterium
TAATTCCTTTTTAAAACCAAGTTCTTTCAGTATTAGTAATAATATGTTTCCCTTCATTCCAAGCCATTTATTCCTCCTTGAGTTATATATCGTTATATCTAATTTGCCCTGTAAATTTATTCTCTTGATACTGTGTGCTTAATTGCCCTAATAATCTCTGATACAAAGCAAGATGACTTTGTGCCTCTGGTCTATTAGCAAGCCCTAATTTTTCGTAAGTTTTAAAACAACACCCTTCAATTAAACACTCCTCGTATTTATCAGGAAGTTTAATATCGTCAACATCCAAATCTATTTCAGAGTAGACAACATTTAACTCATATTCTTTATCGGGTATGGGATAAAGATAAAGATAATTGCCTTCTATTAGATAAAATCTTGGCTCGTTATAATTTGCCTCTGTATCATCTGCAATTAAATTTTTATAATCAGAAAAGGAAGATAAATTAGATAAAACTAAATTATCGTCAATATTTACTGAAATAATCTCGCCTAAATTTACAATTCCAGATAAGTCGTATTCTTTCTGCCCCGCTTCTGTTTGTGTGGTATATTCTGCGTGTAGAGCAGGAATCGTTAGTAAAATATCCAGCAAGACTGCCTTTATCTGACTATCAATATTTGTTTCGGCTCTACCTGTGCGGTTATTGACTTCTGCTAATATATTTGCTTTAAGAATTGACATTTATACCTCCTTAAATCTTCGTGATGCCTGTGTATGCAATATTACGGGTTCGCATTTAGTTATCGCTAAATCAAAAATATAAAGGTAATCCTCAGGTAATAAATATGTTTTTAATCTTCTCTCTTTTAATAACTCTTCCAATATCTTTTGTTCCCAGATACTCAATGATTCCTCTTTTTGACATTCCGCTTCCCATTCTTTTATAAAATCTATAACTCTTTGATTGTAATCAAAAAGCAAAGTCCCTGATGCAACCCGCCACCCGCCATAGCAATGATAGGCAATATCGTATTTACCCGCTATTTCATCTATCAAGGCGGGATATTTTTTTATCCTTGCATCGGCGTCAACATAAAGAACAGGCTTTCGATATTTTTCTAACGCTTCCCTGATAATCATCGGCTTATAGTGAGTATTCCTATCCCACCCTCCCTTGTCTTCTATCGCCTTTATTTCATAGTCAAGATTAAATTCTTTAAGGGTCTTTTCCAATTCTTCCGCTTCTTGTTTATATCTCGGAGTATAATAAGCAATAACTATAAATTTAGCCATTTATCAAATTAAAATCCCTTCCCCAGAGCCAGTTTCTTTTGCGTCTTTCCTGATAAACTTTATCTTCCATATCTTTATTTCTTCTCGCTATCTTATGTGTTTCATCCATTTCATTAGAGAAAAAAGACGGATGGTAATGCATAAGTTTTGCTTCCTTGCAAAATACCAATTTACCCAATTCTTGAGCATATAAACCAATCTCCGCATCAAACCAAAAATGCGTATAATCAGGACAACATACCCAGTTATTTTTATAACGTTTGATAAAGTTTTTCCCTATTAGAGCCCAAGGGCACTTCGCAGCGGAAATATTTACTTGGTTTAACTTTACTACTCCGTCTAAATCGGGAAATTTTTTTATTAAGCATTCCGCTGCATTTTTTAGGCAATCTGGATACAACTCCAAATCATCGCCTAAATAGGCAAAGGCATCGGCGTCAAATTTTTCCAAATGGCGATTATAAATCCTTACAATATCCTCTTGTTTATAGTCAGGATATATAACTATTCTTGTATCAGAAAAATTATTCCTTATAATTGAGCCAATAAGTCGCTTAAGTTTTTCTTCTCTGTTTAGCGTGGCAATTACTAATTCTATTAACATAGGATAATGCTTTTTATAAATTCTTTTTCTGCCTTAAAATTATGCGGATTAAAAATAAGTTTTCTACCACTCCAACTTTCACTTTCCATAAAATCAAATCCGTAAAGAGTAATGTCTTTGGGATTTGACCCCAATCTATTTATCAATAAATCTATAACCTTGCATCCAATAGACGCAGGAGCCCCCAGTTTTTCATGTAATTCCATCTCAAATGAAAAGGGATAAATAAAAACGTTATTAGCGTTAAATATGACTGGATTATCGTAATTGCCATCAGCAAAAATCAGATATTCTGGTTTGCATTTTTCTTCTATCTCGCCTTCTCTATATTGAATATGAAACGCTAAAATATCTGTCCTTTCCCCAATATATTTACAATTACCCTTTTCTGGAAAACCTCTATTCATCCGAATAACTACATTGTGTTTATCTATGCCAGGATGTTCCTCCAGAAAAATACTTTTTGCATTACCTACTACGGCAATTGTCTTGTGCTTTAAAAACTTTTTTAACTGCTCCAAAGAAATAACTTTAGCGACATCCTGACAATCTACTATTTCTGTAGGTATTTTCTTTTCATTAAGGGAATAAAACTTATTTCTCCACCAATCAATCGGATAAACGCTTAAATGAAAATGACATTCTTCTACTCTATGGTCAAATGTAGCAATAGAATGAAAAGTTTTTTTTCTGGTTACTCGGTAAATTTCCCGAATAGCGTCATCTACTTTTTCAGGCGGTATATGTTCTAAAACATCCGTAGAAAAAGTTATATCAAATTCATTCGCTCTAAAAGGTAATTTCCAAATTGGCGCTTCTATAAACCCTTCTTTATCCCCTTTTATTCCCGCAAGTGTAATATCAGCTCCCGCCACAATATAACCGCTTTCCCTTAATATCTTCGTTGTTGTTCCATCGCCACAGCCCAATTCAAGCATAGAAAAATATTTAGGGTATCTCATCATAAGATAGACCAAAGGTAAGGCTCTGCCAGAAATTGTCTCTTTTCCTCTTATCCAGGCAGTTTCATATTTTTCCTTTTCCTTTTTCTCAAAATTTTTTTCTATAATTTCTTCTCGGGATAAAGGAATAAATTCCCCACTTAATACTTCCTCAATATCCACTTTAGGAAAATACTCAATAGTGCTTGTCAAAGAGCAGTTATAAATGGGATAACCTTTAAATGATTCGTAAAAATGATTTTTCTGGTCTATTTCTATTGAAGGTTGCCCATAGCGGTTATGGTAATGGTAATTATCTCCGTCAAAGCCCAATAGATATATCGGCTCATAACCTAAAGCAATTGCTATGGAAATTGCCGCAACACCCGTTAAAGATGAGGCAACCCTGCCAATGTAAATACCCTTTGTCAACCCTTCTTTTCCCTGGAAAACCTCAACGGGATTAAATCCAATAATGTCTTCCTTCCAATTAGCCCGCCAGTTATGGACGCTTGTAAATTTTAAGCAATCCAATTTATCAATTTCATCTTTATGCTTTTCGTAAAAATCAGCGTCTATCCAAACTAAAACATCTGGCTTTATGTCAAAGAACGCAACATTACAAGCGATAATTTTCTCGCCTTTTAGTTTGTTAAAATCAAATCCTTGTAAAGAACTTCCACCACCAATTACAAATGCTCTCATAGTTTTAGTTAAGGGGGCGGAAGAAAAATCTCCCGCCCCTACTTTTCTAAAGATTAACTATCAGCAACATATTTATGTTTTACAGTAATGGTTGCATAATCTTGGCTGTTAAACACCGACTTGCCTACTCCGAGAAGCATTTTTGTTCCAACACCTGGAATGGTATCGTAATCAAAGAGTTTCTCGTTCCAAGTCGGTCTTTTTGCCCAAGCCAAAACCAATGCCTGTGCACCAAAGAGAAGGCTGTAGCAATATCCTGAGGATGTGTTGTAGAGTAACGAAGACCTGTCATACTCAAAGAGAACCACGCCATCCACAATGCCTAAAGCCCCGGTAAATAGAGGATTGGATTTTCCTCTAATGTTTGCGTAGAGTTGAGCATTTTTCCATTCGCTATCTGCCTTTAGGGCTTTTGACGCATAAGGATGGACTATCATCACATAATAGTCATCACCCTCAATCCTTACGGGTCTAATTTTTGGAGTAACAAGTTGTGCTTTTCTCTTTGCTTCCTGAATTATAGCAACGCTTAAAGTTCCAGGAGATGCGCTTGTTTTGTCAACTACCCTTCCAGAAGTTGGAGAAGTAATTGCCGCAGTTAGAAGTAAGGTTTCAAGTTTTTCCTCCAACCACTCTTTAAGAGCATCCTTCATTTCGTTCCTTAAATCAAAAGCGGGTCTCTGTAAGTCAATTAGAGACCTTGCCCGGACTGCGTGCCCATATTCAGAAATTTCAACTCCAAAGTCATAGAAAGTTAATGCTTCTTCATTCCCTTCCAAAGTAATGCCTGTCTGTCCAGATTGACCTGCACCAGTCATTCTCATCCGTAAGGGAATGGTGATTTTGTCGCCTTGCTGCTTTGTTAGGTCAGTCTTAACTTGGACAATGCTATCAGAGCTTTCCCCCATGAATCTGGAGAAAAAAGTCTCTCGCATTGCTTCCTTAAAAAGTTTTGTTGACCATATCTTGGCAGTTAAGGCATTATCTTTATTAAATCCAGTCGTAGCCATTTTTCATACCTCCTTAACCGTGTTTTTGCGCTAACTCATCTAATTCCTTATCAGAAAGCTTCAACAGGTCATCAATAGAGGCACTCTCAAGGTTAAATCCACCTGTTGCCCCACCTCCACCTCCGCCTGTTTTAGGCTTTTCCTCAGTTAGTTTTTTGATTACTTCTTCTGCTTTTTTCTTTGCCAGAAGTTCAATAAATTTAGGATGAGTAAGACCTAACTTATAAGCGGCCTCTGCAGGGTTTGCTGAGTTTTTGATAGAAAGTTTGAGTGCAGGATTTTCTTGAAGTAAAGGCTTCAATCCCTCCTCAATAACTTTCTCATAACTCAACTCTTCGCCTACCTTCTCTGGAGAGTATTTTGATGCAATTTCTTTTTCAGAAAGAGCAATAAACTTATCTTCCATCCTATCGATTTTTCTATCCAAAGCAGTCACAATTTCGTTTTTCAAAGAAGCAATTTTTTCCTCAAGAAGTTTGCGGGCTGTCTTAAAATTGAGATAATCTTCATCAGTAAGCCCTAAACTCTCTTGAGCTTCAGGAGATTTTTCGGCTTCTTGTAAAGCTTCTGTTATTGCTTGATATTTTTCCTCAAGTTCCTCTAACTTTGCCTTAAACTCTCTTTTCTCCTGTCTCTCCTTTTGAAGGTCAGCGACTAACCCTCTAATCGCTTTTTCCTTCTCATCCTCTTGCGGTGCGGGAGGTGCACTCTCTTTTGGTTTTTCTTCGCCAAGAAGTTCTTTCTTCTCTTCTTCAGAAAGAGCGTTAAGTTCTTCTTGCGACAAACCTAAATCTTTTAAATTCTCCTCTCCCATCTCTACCTCCTGTTTTTTACCTTGCGAGGTGTGCAAGGAAATCCTGTAGACTTTCCCCGCTACAGGTTCGGGCATCTTGCCAATTCCTTTAGCAAGAAATAAAAAAGCCCTATCAACGCCACTACAGCGTCAATAGGGCTTCTTATTTTCTGATTGTCCCTAACTAAAACTTATTTTGAAAGAGCAGTTTCTTCTTTCGGTATTTTATAACTTTGCGTTTTTGTTATATTCGCTAAACCACCTCCAAAAAAATTTAATTGCACATTCCCCGTAAAATTCGGCGAATTCTCAAAAAGTATAGTTAAAAATTCCCTAACAAACTCAATAATTTTTTTATGTTGCTGGTTCATAATTCACTCCCATTATTTCTGGCGGTAATTCTTCAATTGGTAATGATTGTGACGGCAAAACCGCCTCCTGCGACATAGGCGGTTGTTTTCCTCCTTGTTGTTGCTCTAACTCCGCCAGCATTTCTTCTTTGCCAGGTATATCTGAATAAGTTAAAAGTAATTTAGGCGGCACTGGGAAACCCATCTTCACTAACTCCATCAGCATAGTAAAATTCATAATCCTTGTCGTCGGAGAAGAAGGTGAAGTTGTTAAAACCACCTCATATTTTCCAACTTTTCTTGATTTTAATAACTCAATCGAATATCTCTGTGCATCTACGATATTTGCAATTTCCTCATCGGATAAAATATCTGTTTTTCTAATAAACTCTAATAAAGTTTCACCTAAAATTTTTTGTGTCCACTCAAAATTATCAAAAAGCGGTTCACAGGTAATTAAACCCTGCTGTTTTCTTAAATTTGCCAATATTCCTGAAGTTCCCGCCTCTTCTTTAAAACCTAATAAATCAGGATTAACTCCAGAGATTTTTTTGATGTCATCATCTGCAAGTCTATCTAAAGTTATTAAAGCATCTGGTAAAGGCATAGGTGTAATTCGTTTTAAATATGTGCCTTTTCTTTTCATTACAGTAATTCCTGGAGTAGAACCCATTTTTTCTAATTTTGCTCTTTCTTGAGATAACCCTACGAAAGTATCTTCATCAAATTCCCAACCAGAATTTGCCGAAGTATTAATTATATGTAAAGCCTGACTTCTGCGTTTATTTATCTCCATCTGCGGATCAATTAAGTCGTCAACCTCACCCTTAACATACGGCTTATCCGCATTGACAAAATCCGCAACAAATCGCACCAAAGGAAATAAAGAAATTCCCCTAAACGGGTCTTTTATATCTTGTAGGACAATATCACCAACCATCGTAGTAAGGTTTAAAATTGGAATAACTCTTTTAACTGCTTTTAAAAACGGATATTGACTTACTAACGCCTCAATTTTCTCATCTGGTTCATTAACTTCTTTCACTTCAAAGGTGTTGATATTAATAACAAGTTTTTTCTCAACCCATTCCCGCCACCAGATTTCTTTCACAAGATAGCGATATTTTTCAATATCAGAATATCTTTGCCTTTCTTTTGTGTCAATTGTTGCTAATCCTGCGGGAAATTCTTTTTTCACTTTTGGAAACTTTGCGATAATCTCATCCTTGTCATACCACGCACAGCGGATAATATATTTTGCATCCGATAAATCGTATCTTTGTGAATAAGGGTCTTCAAAAACAAGTAAAGGATTTTCTCTTGTTAAAAGTAATTCTCCAGTTAAAGGGTCTTTTTCATAATCAACATCCAGAGCAAGCCAACCCTTGCCGCAAATAAGCCCGTCCATAAAGATTTGCGATATTTTCCAGTTTGCGTTTGAGGCATCGTAAAAGTATTTCAATAACTCTGTAAATAAATCCGCCAATTGCTTACTCCCACCTTTTCGTGGTAATACTCTTTGGTCTTGTCTATTTTGTCTTTGCCAACCGGATAAATTTCTAATAATCGGTTTAATTTTGTTAAAAGTTAGAGCAGGTCTTCCTTGTTTTTTAAGTTCTGCTTTTACATCAGACTCCCACTGCTCGCCTCTATAAAACTTAAACGCTTTTTCTGCTCTAATAACCCAATCGTTCCATTCGTTTTGAGATATTTTCCAAAATTCTTTAAGTTTTGCGATTTTGTCCATCTTAACTCTCCAGCACTTCTTCTAATTTTGTTTTAGGTAGGGGCATCTTTCCTCCCTCTTAAAATTTTAAATGCAATTTTTAATCTTTCTCTAAATGGCAAATCAAAAATTGAATTCCGTAAATCTTCAACCTCTTTTTCAATTGCCTGTTTCATCATTTTTCTAAATTTCTTTGCTTGCCGTCCATTCATAATCGCATAAAATCAAGTTCCGCTGGCTCGTTAAAATATCCATCAGTTTTCTTTTTTTCTTGTTCGGAAAAAACAAATCGCAAATGATATATTCCATATACAAAAGCATCTGCCCTATCCGGAGAACATCCTAATCTTTTTTTTGTCTGCTCTTTCGGCTCAAGTTGAATTTGTCCGTTTGAGTTTACAACTTTGTATCGCACACTTGATAATTGCCTTCGCAGTTCCTCATCTTCGGGATAAGCAATGTTTTTTTCTACAATCTGTTCATACACATACCACCACATTTCAGCCCGCAGGTTATAAAATCGTTCAGATTTTGATTTTTCAGCAGAATTGATAGCGTAAACATTTTTTCCTAATTCTTTTACTCTGTCTGCTACTCCTGCCCCAATTCCAATACTATCAATGGCAATATCATTAATCTTGTGTCTTGCAGATAAAAGCATAATTTCACCTGCAATCTTCATCGTGTCTTTTTCGTGAAGAATTTTTGGGTCTACAATGCGTGAATTCTCAAAAACAAAAATCACACACTCATCTCCACCTTGAGATGGGTCACAGGAGATAATTTTTTTGATTTGAGTTTCGGTTCTATGAATAGTTTTTAAATCTTCAATTAGTTTTGAAGGAATTAAAACATTATCCTTCGCTAAAACATCCCAATCACCATCCCGATATGCTCGTAAAAGTGTCTCATCATATTTGAACGCTTCTTCAAGTGTGCGAATATAATTTTCTGGTAGATATGGATTGTCTTTTGGAAGTGCAGGAACAAAATAATGTCTCGGAAATCTATTCACAATAAAATCTTCTTTCAGCCAACATTCAGCAGGATTAGCAGTGTATAGTCGTTTGTAAGGTGGAATAATTCCATTTACTCTTAATCTCAAAGTTGCCTCTAATGTAGAAACATCGCTTCTTTCTGTTTCTTCTGCTTGGTCAAGTGCAAAAAATGCGTATTCTGCGGAGTTGAATTTTTTCACTTGTTCCTCATCATCAAGCCCGCCATAATCAATTTTTCCTGCACCTTCAATAATGATTTCTTTCTCTTGTTCTTTCAAAATGTATGAAGTTGCAGGAATAATCTTTTTCCAAGTTTCTAAAGTTGTGTTTGTAAAATCCACACTTCTTTTCCTCCCGATAAATCCCAATGGCACAGGATATATTGAAAGTTTCAAACCAAAACGCTTGATAAGTTCTTTCGCCCAGTAGAA
>JBFWKV010000043.1:0-8487 GCA_050252475.1 Candidatus Omnitrophota bacterium
ATATTTACTAAACCGGCGAAAACCTGTGTTGAGAAAGCCATAGAGGCACTTCGCCGAAACGAAATATTAATTATTCTGATGGACCAGGAAGCAGGGAATTCAGGTGTATTTGTTAAATTTTTCGGTTACTATACATCAACTCCTACTGGGCCGATAATCTTTTCTTTACGTACAGGGGCAAAAATAATCCCCATGTTTATAATGAAAGATAAAGAAAAGCATAAGTTGGTAGTTTATCCGGAATTCAAAATAGTATATCGAGAGAATATTGAAGAAACAATACTTACCAATACTCAGAATTTAATTCTTTTAATTGAGGATGTGGTGAGTAAATTCCCCGAGCAATGGAGCTGGATTGACCGGCGATGGGGAGTTAAAGGGAGGTAACAATGAAGACAAAAAAACAACATTCTGCAGGGGGAGTGATTTTTCGCAATAGAGGAGGTAGAATTGAAGTGGCTTTAATTTCCCGTAACCAGAATACTGTATGGTGCCTTCCCAAAGGTAAAATAGAAGAAGGAGAAACTCCTGAGGAAGCAGCGAGGCGGGAGGTGAAAGAAGAAACAGGTTTAGAAGGTGAATTAATTCAGAAATTAAACTCTATTCACTATTTTTACTCTTCCAAAGAGGAAGATACTATTTTTTCCAAAACAGTAGATTTTTTTCTCTTTAGATACACTGATGGGAATATTATAGAGCATAATGAAGAAGTAGATAGTGTAGAGTGGTTAGATATAGATAAGGCAATAGAGAGATTGACATACAAATCTGAGAAAGAGACAGTAGAAAAAGCGAAGAAGGTCCTGCAGAAGTTGAGGAGTGATTAGAGTATTATTCGGAAAGAAAGGAACGAATTTTTCTCTTGCCTTCTGAACCTTTTTTGTGTTAAAATTCCCCAAAAAGGGGAGGCTGGTTTTATTTATTTAGCTGAGGAGGTGATTTAAGTGGGTAAGTTTCTGGCAATTATTGGAGGTCTGGTAAGCATTGTTTTAGGAATCTTGTTTTTAACACCCAGATGGTGGTGGAGTGATTTTCTTACAGTGTTGAAAGGTAGTATTCCACCTATGCTTATTTTTGGAGGATTGATTGCTTTAATTGCAGGTATTGGCGAAGTAAAAGATGCTATAGCAAGAGCAAAGGAGAAGAAAGAGGAAGAGAAAAAATAATACTTGGTATGATTTTTCCATAAAACAGCCTCTCCTTATTTTTATCATTGTTAAATTTCTACTTTACTATAGATAATAAATGGAGAAACCTAAATGAGCCCGTGAGGGCTCATTTATGGTTTAAGGGTTCTATTAATAAGTATAAGAATATGGATAATAAATGGGAGAAATTGAGGGAAAAACTTAGAAGTATTTCTTGTTTAGAGAAAATTTTTTCTTTGCAGAAAGAATTCTCGGTAGATATTTTTATTGTGGGAGGCATAATTAGAGATTTTTTGCTTAATAGGCTCTCTGAAAAAGAAATAACAGAAATAGATTTTATAGTAAGCCGAGAAGCAAAAGATTTTAGTCAGCGTCTTTCCCGCCATTTAAAAGGTCATTTTGTTATCCTGGACGAAGAGAATCAGACTTTTCGGATAATAGTGGAGGAAGACAAGCCATATCAATTTGATTTCAGTCAATATCGGGGGAGCAATATAGAAGAAGACCTTTTCTTGCGTGATTTTACCATTAATGCACTGGCTATAGATTTAAAGAGTTTAAAAGATAATAATTTATTCAGAATAATTGACCCCTGGGGAGGTTTGAATGATATAAATAAAGGGGTAATCCGCGTAGTTTCTGAGAAGAGTTTCGTAGATGATCCTTTAAGGATCATTCGCGCTTTTACTTTTTATCAAGAATTGGGCTTTGAGATAGAGCCTTTTACCGAAAGTCTGATTAAAAAAGAATCAGTTCTTCTTGCTCAGGTTGCTGGAGAGAGAATTACCGAACAGCTTGCGCGAATTATGGATATGCCTCATTCCTACAGAACAATAAAGAAAATGGACGAGTTAGGAGTGTTGAACAAAATTTTTCCTTTAGTAGATGAGATGCGGGGGGTGGAACAGGGTCCCTATCATCATCTAGATGTATGGGAGCATTCTTTAAAAACTCTGGATGAATTAGAAAGGCTATTGCTCCAGTTATATGCTCAGGAAATATTTGGTAGGAAAATTAGAGATTATCTTGAGGAGAAAATAGCAGGGACAAGAAAAAGATTATTTATCGTAAAATTAGGGGCGTTATTTCATGACTTAGGTAAACCGCGGGCTAAAGAGATTACTTCCGATGGTAAGATTCGTTTTATTGGACATGAGAAAATTGGGGCAGATTTGGCCGAAGAGATAACAGAGAGGTTGAAGCTTTCTTCTCGCGAAAAGAATACTCTTATGAAGTTAATCCGATTGCATCTCAGACCGGGATATCTGGTGGATACAAAGGATATTTCTCCCCGCGCAAAGCTACGTTTCTTCCGGGCGGGGGAGGAAGAGAGTGTTGGGCTTATATTAATTGCGCTTGCCGATAAATTGTCCACCTGTGGTCCCCTTACCACCCCGGAAAGTCAAGTTGAATTTAGAGATTATCTTCTCCATCTTATTCAAACATATTTTTATGAACAGGAGATAGTAAGACCTAAAAGAATATTAAACGGTAATGATGTGATGCAGTTATTAAATATTTCTCCTGGCCCACTGGTAGGAAAGATATTGAAGGCTCTGGAAGAAGCACAGGTAGAAAAAAAGATAGAAAACAGGAAGGAAGCGGAGGAATTTGTTAAGTCTTTTTTCAAATCTATGAGAGAAAATAAAGAAAAACAGGATGAAGAGATTGAAGATTAGAAGATATTTATACAGAATCATTACCGACCAGAACTTTTCTTTTACAGCAAACTTAATAAAATTTTTCCTTTTTTTTATTTCTTTCCTTTACTTCTTATTTATCAAATTGATTTTGTTCTTATACGATATAAGATTATTAAGAAAAAAGACATTTAACAACGTCCTGATAGTTAGCATAGGCAATATTACCTGGGGAGGGACAGGGAAAACCCCTCTTGTAGGGAGCATAGCGAGGTATTTTAAAGAAAAAGGGAAAAATGTGGTTATATTATCCCGTGGATATACTATGCGTAAAAATCCTGAAGCAATTTCCGATGAAACATTTATGTTATCGCAAAAGTTGACCAATATTCCTATTATAGTTTCTCCTTCGAGAAGAAAAGGTATAATAGAAGCAAAAGAAAAATACGGGGCAGATATAGTATTATTGGATGACGGATTTCAGCAGTGGGGAATAAAAAAAGATTTAGAGATTGTTGTTATTGATGGGATTAATCCGTTTGGTAACGGTTGGCTTATTCCTCGGGGTATTTTACGGGAGCCGATTTCGTCATTAAAAAGAGCAGATATTTTTATTATAAATAAAGTGGATATGGTTGAGGATAAAAGCAAATTAAAAAATTTAGATGACCGCTTGAAGAAAATTAACCCCCGTGCTCAAATCTTTAATGCCATTTATCTTCCCCAGTATTTACAGAGTCTTACTGATGGTAAGAAAAAAGATTTTGGTATCATAAAGGATAAAGATGTTTGTGCTTTTTGCGGAATAGCCTCTCCTCAGTATTTTAAATTCATAGTGGAGAAGGTAGGTGGTAGTGTGAAATTGTTTTTCGAGTTTCTTGACCACTATTTTTATGAAGAAAAAGATTTGCTCAACATTTTTTCTTCCTGCCTTCGCCAGGGGATAGATATTCTGATTACTACCGAAAAAGATGCAGTTAGATTACTACCTTTTCTTGATATAATAAGAAAAAATTTCAATAAACTGAGTTTATTTAGTTTAGTTATTGAACCGCGCATTTTAGAATCCGATATATTTTATGCTCGATTATTTAATATACATAACAGTTAGGTTTCTCAGTTTTCTGGTATGTCTTTTGCCCATTAGGGTTTCTCTGTTTTTTTCCCGTTGTTTTGCCACGGCATTGTATTATCTTCTCCCCAGAAGGGCAAAAATGGCATATTTGAATTTAAAATTAGCCCTGGATGATTTTTTCTCTTTAGAGAAAAGAAAACGTATTGTTAAGGAATTATTTCGCAATCTCGCGATGAATTTTACAGAACTTCTCTATTTTCCGCGGATAAATCAACATTATGTAAATAAATATATAAAAATAATTGGAGAGGATAAAATAAAGAAAGTTTTAACGAGGGGTAAAGGATTAATTTTACTTACCGCTCATTTTGGCAACTGGGAATTGTCTTCCCTGGTGGCTCAAATTAAAGGACTTCCCATGGTGGTTTTAGCTCGCCAGCAGAAACCGGAGCGTTTAAATAATTTACTTAATCAATATCGGTCAAGATTCGGAGCCAGGGTGATTATGCGGGGGGTATTTTTACGTGAAGCCTTAAACAGTTTAAGAGAAAACAAAATTATGGGAATACTGGGGGACCAGAAGTCAGGTAAGAAAGGAATTTTAGTCGATTTATTTTCCCGTCTTGCCTGGACACCTGCAGGGGTGATTGAACTTATTCGTCATACCGGCGCAGGGGTTCTTCCTGTTTTTATTATAAGAGAAAAAGGACCTTACCATCGTATAGAAATTGGCGATGAGTTGTTCATAGATGATAAAGAAGTTGCTTTGAGAAATTTCCATATTATTTTAGAAAATTATGTAAAAAAATACCCCGAACAATGGCTCTGGTTTCATCGCCGTTGGAAAGGTAGCCCAAGTAAAAAAATTATTATTCTCTCGGATGGGAAAGCAGGGCATCTCAACCAGGCTAAAGCTTTGGCTAACATGGTCAGCAGGGCAATACTGGAAAAGAATGCCCATTTAGAAGCCGACAAAAAAAAGAAGCTGGTAGAGATTAAAGAAATAGAAATAAATTTCAGAAATATCTTTACGCGATTCCTGATAAATATATTAGGCTTTTTTGCCCGCGAAAACTGTCGGGGATGTTTGAAATGTCTGAAGTTTTGTTTAAAAGAAAATTCTTACAAACCGCTTGTTTCTCACTATGGAGATATAATTATTTCCTGCGGAGCGAGCCTTTCTGCAGTCAATTTATTTCTGGCAAAGGAAAACCAGGCAAAAAGCTTTATAATTATGAAACCAGGAATATATTCTCTTAAGAGATTTGATTTGGCAATTATTCCTTCTCATGACCGTCCTAAGAAGTTACCCAATATCTTAATTACCCAGACTGCACTTAACTTAGTTAATGAAACCACAATGGAAGAAGGAATAAAGAAGTTAAAGGAGGCAGGATTTAATTTGAGGAAGGATAAAATAAATATAGGGGTTTTAATTGGAGGTGAGACAAAAGAATATACTTTAACTGAGGAGTTAATAAGTAAAGTAATTGATGAACTGGAGAAAGTATGCAAAGACTTTGGGACCGAATTATTAGTTACTACCTCTCGGAGAACCCCTAAAAAAATAGAAGGTATTATTAAAAATAGATTCTCCACATTTTCCGGGTGTTCCCTTCTCATCATTGCCAGCGAGTACAATATAGATAAAGCAGTACCGGGAATACTTGGATTGGCAGATATTGTGGTTGTCTCAGGAGAAAGCATTTCCATGATTTCTGAAGCATTGAGTTCTCGGAAACCCGTTGTTGTATTTGCGGTTGAGAAAAAGAAGCCACGAATTACAAAACAAGATAGATTCTTAAACAATCTAAAATCTCAGGGTTATGTAAATTTAGTAGAGGCGGACGAGCTTCATGCTGTATTAGAAAGAGTTTTGCAAAAATTAGATAGAAAAGAACTTGTTGAATTTGAAACCGATTTATATGATAAAATAAAAAATCTAATCGCCAGCTACATCTAATCTAAAATGAATATTCTTCAACTTTTACCCCAACTTAACGAAGGTGGAGTAGAAAGAGGAACAGTTGATTTAGCAAAGTTCCTTGTGCAAAAAGGACACAAAGCGGTAGTCATTTCTAATGGCGGAAGGCTGGTTAAAGAATTAAGGGCGAATGGTATTATTCACTATACTTTGCCGGTGGGTGAAAAATCCATTTTTACCATCATCCGCATGATTTTTAAAGTGGCAGATATATTGGAGAAGGAAAAAATTGATATAGTCCATGCCCGTTCGCGTGTCCCTGCCTGGATAGGATACTTTGCTTATCGGTTATATCTTAGGCGGTGTGCAAAAAGAGGGTTGTTCTCATGGATTGTTTTTATTACTACCTGCCACGGATATTACAGCAGACACTTATTCAGCGGTATTATGGGATGGGGTAAGTATGTAATTGTGGTCAGTTCAGTTATTGGTAAACACATGCGTGACCATTTTGGAGTTTCTTTCTCACGTTTGAGACTTATTCATCGGGGAGTAGATTTGAATATATTCCGATATAAAGAGCCAAGGCTGGATTTAAGAGATGGTTGTAGAGTAGGAATACTGGGAAGGATTTCCCCTATTAAAGGTCACGATGATTTTTTAAGAGCAATGGCAAAGGTGGTAAGGGTTGTTCCCAAGGTTAAGATTGTTATTGCGGGTGAAGTATCACCGGGGAAAAAAGAATATAAACGCCAGTTGGATTTACTTATCAGGCAACTGGGTCTTGAACGTTATGTAGAATTTACAGGACACGTGGATAAAATTGAGGAATTATTACATAGTTTAGACCTACTTGTTTTAGCCACTAAAACCCATGAGGCTTTTGGCAGAGTTATTATTGAAGCAGGTGCCTGTGGGGTACCGGTGGTGGCAACAGAGGTAGGGGGGGTTGTTGATATAATAAGAGATAAAGAGAATGGGCTTTTGGTTTCTCCTGGTAACCCTCCTGAGCTGGCAGAGGCGATAATAGAACTTCTCCGAAAAAGAGAATTTGCAAAAGAGCTTTCTAAAAAAGCAAGGAAATATGTAGAGGAGAGGTTTTCTCTAAATAAAATGTTGGAGGAGGTTCTTCAGGTATACAATGATGCTTTATATGTGAGGAGAATCCTGGTAATCAAATACAGTGCTCTGGGGGATGTAGTTTTAGCAATACCGAGTCTGCGGGCAATAAAAAAACAATTCCCCCACGCACATGTTACGGTTCTTACAGCGAAACAGGCACGAGAGATCATCGCTGGTCTTCCTTATGTAGATGAGGTAATTGTTATAGATAAAGCCCGCTATCAAAGTCGTCTGAGAATGTTAAAAGAAATGGGAAGAATTCTCCGTAATGAGGTTTTTGATCTGGTGGTTGATTTGCAGAATAATAAGACCAGCCATCTTTTATCTTATCTCTCACTTTCTCCCCGAAGGATTGGTTATGATAATGGAAAGTTTTCTTTTCTTATGAATTATCGCTTAAAGGATACCGGAGAGAGAATTTCTCCTGTTGAACATCAGTTTAGATTGCTAAATAAATTTGGTATAAAATGTGAGGATAAACAATTGGAGTTATATATAGAGCAAAAGGACGAAGAATACATTGAGGACCTTTTAAGAAATAACTGGATATCTCCTTCCCAGATTCTGATAGGGATGAATGTAGGAGCGAGTTCCCGCTGGATTTCTAAACGCTGGCCATTAGAGAGATTTGCCTATCTGGCTGAAGAGCTTTCTTCAAGAGGAATGCGGATAATCATTACCGGTTCAGAGGAAGACAGAGAGGTAGTAAAGCGTAATCAGATCTTGCTGCGGGCAAAACCCATAAATACCTGCGGTAAGACTACGCTTTCTCAATTAGCTGCCCTTATAAAACGCTGTGCAGTTTATATCACTGCCGATTCCTGTCCGCTTCATCTTGCTATGGCGGTAGATACCCCTACGGTGGCTTTATTTGGACCTACTGATCCCTACAGGCATATAGCCTATTTTAAGGATAATCTTATTGTGATTCATAAAAAAATTTTCTGTGGTTCCTGTTATAGGCCTACCTGTAAAGATTATGAATGTATGCGGAGAATTACCGTGCAGGAAGTTGCTGATGCAGTGATTAAATTATTAAGAAAAAGATTTCCCTCTTTAAGTTATTAATGGGATGAAGATACTTTTTCTTACCAATCATTTAAATTCCGGCGGGATTACCAGTTATGTTCTTTCTCTGGGTAAAGGTTTGAAAGAGATTGGGCATGAAGTAAAAATAGCCTCACGCGGAGGAGAGAAATTAAATTTATTAAAAACCTTGGGTATAGAACATTTTTTCTTAAACCTCTTTACTAAATCCGAGATAAGTCCGAAAGTTTTCCGGGCAAAGAGGGAACTTTTATCAATTTTGAAGCAGGAAAAATTTGATCTGTTGCACGCTCAAACGAGACTTACGCGGGTAATAGCCCAGTATGTCCAGAATAAATTAGCTATACCTTTTATTTCTACTGCTCATGGTTTTTATAAGAAACGTTTTGCCCACCGTATATTTCCCTGCTGGGGGGAAGGGATAATTGCAGTGAGTAAAGCGGTAGAAAAACATCTGAAGGACAATTTGGGTTTATCAGGTATGAGAATAAAGGTAATATATAATGGCATAGAGACCATAGATTTGAAAAA
>JBFWKV010000044.1:0-8407 GCA_050252475.1 Candidatus Omnitrophota bacterium
AGGATTGGGCAAGGCAGAGAATTTTAAATTGATTGAGGAGCTAGCAAAAGTTTTAGGTGGGGCGGTAGGGGCTTCGCGCGCAGCAGTAGATAGCGGATGGATTCCTTATTCCCATCAGGTAGGACAAACAGGAAGAACCGTCTGTCCCAAGCTTTATATTGCCTGCGGAATTTCCGGCCAGATTCAGCATCTCATTGGAATGCAATCTTCAAAGATAATTGTTGCCATAAACAAAGATCCTCATGCTCCCATTTTTAATGTAGCAACTTATGGGATTGTGGGAGATTTATTTGAAATAGTTCCTTTACTTACTCAGAGATTTAAGGAAGTATTGAGTAAATGTTGAATGGTTGAATAGTTAAATAGTTAAATAGTTAAATGGTTAAATAGTTAAATGGGTAAATTCAATTTTATCAATTCTCCCAAAAGGGGTAAGAAATGGCAATAAGAGAGAATTTAAAACTTGGTGAGATGCTTATTGAGGCGGGAGTAATTACTCCGGAACAATTGGACGCAGGGTTAAGGGAGCATAAAAGAACCAAGGAATTCTTAGGAACCACCTTAGTAAAAATGGGATTTGTGAGCGAGGAAAAGCTTCTTCCTATTCTTTCCAAACAGCTGGGCATTCCTTTTGTGAGAATAAGAGAAACCAAGATAGACCCAGAGATTATTAAAAAGGTTCCTGCCAAATTTGCTTCTCACTATAAACTTATCCCCCTCAGAATGGAAAACGGAACCCTGGTTATTGCGGTAACCGATCCTTTGGATATTCATACTATAGATGATATAAAACTCCTTTTAGGCTACGAGGTAAAGCCGGTTTTAGCGGGAGAAAAAGATATAATTGAGGGAATAAAGAAATATTATGGAGTGGGAGCAGGTACGGTGGAGAAAATGATGGAGAAAACAGCAGTTGAGGAGACAGAAAAAACCACTGAAGTAGTAACTGAAGAGGTAGAGGAATTGGCTGAGGATGCCTCGGTAATAAAATTTGTGAACCAGTTGCTTGCCCAGGCAGTAGAAGAACGGGCTACCGATGTTCATATTGAGCCATATGAAGATGAACTCAAAGTACGTTTTCGTATAGATGGGGTTCTCAACGATATTTCTGTTCCGCCGGGAATTCGTCATTTTGCCTCAGCGATTGTTTCACGCATAAAAATTATGTCTAACTTAAATATTGCTGAACGCCGTTTACCCCAGGATGGAAGAATAATTATTAAGATTAAGGGAAAAGATTATGATCTGCGTATTTCCATCATTCCCTGTGTCTTCGGAGAAAGTGTAGTAATTAGAATCTTAAGTCCCGGTATGCTTTACAGTTTAGAAGAACTGGGGCTTTCAGAGAGAGACTTAAAAATCCTGGAAGAGATGATTCAGAAACCCCATGGGATTATCTTTAACACCGGTCCTACGGGAAGTGGAAAAACCACCACTCTTTATGCCTGTTTAAATAAAATAAATAAGCCTGGCATAAAGATAATTACTATTGAGGACCCGGTGGAATATCAGTTAAAGGGGATAGTACAACTGCAAGTTCATCCTAAGATTGGTTTTACCTTTGCGGCGGGACTGCGTTCCATATTAAGGCATGACCCCGATGTAATTATGGTAGGAGAGGTACGCGATTTAGAGACCGCGGAGACCGCTATTCGCGTGGCTTTAACCGGGCATCTTGTCTTTTCCACTCTCCATACCAATGATGCTGCGGGAGGGGTTACCCGCTTGATTGATATGGGAATTGAGCCATTCTTAGTTGCCTCTTCGGTGGAATGTATTATTGCACAACGTCTGGTAAGATTAATCTGTCCTGATTGTAAGAGAGAGGTAAAACCAAGTAAGGAAGTTCTGGAAGAACTGGAAGTAATGGAGCATGTGGATATTGACAAAATAACCATTTTTGAAGGAAAAGGATGTGAGAAGTGTAAGTTTACCGGCTATCGGGGGAGAAGCGGTATTTATGAATTTTTAGTAATAAATAACGAGATTAGGAAGATGATTGTAGAAAGAGTTCCCAGCGACCGGATTAAGAAAAAAGCCTTAGAAATGGGCATGCATACCCTGCGTCAAGATGGCTGGGAAAAGGTGCTGAAAGGTTTAACCACTCCTGCAGAAGTTATGCGCGTTACCCAGCGCGAAGAATAAGCCACTTTAACTCTCCAACCTCCGCATTGATACCTGTTAACCAAAGTTCCACCCTGTAACTATAATTACCTTTCATAAACTACTATCTTTGAACAACTTAATTCTTCCATTTTTAACAAGCAAAAAAAGTTTACAACTTTTTAAATTTTTTTTCTTTTGGAAAGTAATCTATAGTTTTGAGAATAAATTTTTACATATTTTCACAAGATATTCAAATTATTTAATTTATGCATATAAATCTTATTAGTTTGAGGAAATTTTCCTATCTGGCATAGAAGTTGCTTATTTCAAGTTGAGGCTCAAAGAAAGGAGGCGTAAAATGAAGGGGTGGAGGAAAGAAAGAGGGGAGAAGAAAGGGAGAAAACACTTTGAGCCTTAAAAAATCTCCCCCCCGGCCCTTCGGGGCCGGAGGGGTAAAAAGAAAGGGGGGGTAAATAAAATGGAAAAGAAAAGAGAAAAAAGAAACGGGGGGATTAATATTTTAAAGGGGGTGATTAAAATGAGAAAAAGAGTGAGTAGTGAGAAAGGGGATATTTTAAATCGTCTGCTTTTTGGGCTGGGGCTGGTGATTATTGGCTTAACCCTGGCAATTGGTTTTAAAACCTTATTTTTTAAAGAGGCTTCGCTACCTGAGGAAATAATTTCAGAAAACAAAACTACTGAGGAAATGCCTGAGGAGTTAGCCAAAGAAGAACAGGCATATTTAGAAGAAGAAATAGAGGAGATGACCCCGCTTAAGATGGGAAGCACGGAGAAGAAATTAGCCCCTCCTAAAATTGAAGTAAAAGAGTTCTCAGCGCGGGGAGTAAAATATGCCAATAGAGAAAAGGAAAGATTTAATCTTGCTCAATACCTGGAGGAGAAAAAAATAACCGTTAAAGAGATTAAGCCAATGGAAGAATTTAACAAACTTATGATAGATACTTCGCTTTTGAAGGAAGAAGAAGAGTGGGAAGGGATAGATTTTGCTACTCCTTTAAAGGAGCGTTATGTTCCTGGTGTGGTTATGGTTAAGCAAACTTTTTCTGATGGGAGTATAGAACTTACGCGCCTGGAAGTAGAAGAAGGAAGAGAAGAAGAAATAATTAAAGAATTAAATAACCTACCGGGAATTGAAGTTTATCGGGATAAGTTTATCCCTATTTATCTCTGCGGAGTTCCCATAGCCAAAGGGCTTCCCGGGGAAAGTCCCACGCCTGGTTCCAGTGAAACTCCTGTGCCGGGTGAAGACCCTGATTTGGGGAAACAATGGGCATTACCCTTACTGGGAATAGATGATGATGCCTGGCGATTACTTAAAGATTATTACGGAACAAATTATCCCGAAGTAAAGATTGCCATTATTGATACGGGTTGTGATTTAGACCACCCTGATTTAAAAGCTCATATTGATACAGATCTTTCCAGGAATTTTGTGGATAAAACTCTTCCTCCGCGTGATGATAATGAATACAGTCACGGAACCCATGTGGCAGGTATTATTGGGGCAGTAATTGGGAATGGAGTTGGAATTGCCGGGATAATACCCCAACCCAAACTGATTATCATTAAAGCCCTTGATGAAACAGGAAGCGGGACTGCTTCTGTTTTAGCCGAGGCATTAAGTTATGCGTTAAATAGCGGAGCAAGAATTATCAATATGTCGTGGGGTTCTTACGACGACCTTTTGGACGATAACACTCTTGGTCCGGTATTAAGCAAGGCGTTTGAGAGTGATATTCTTCTTGTTGCTTCTGCAGGAAATCATGCGGGTGCGGGGATAAGTGGTGAGTCTTGCGTGCTTTATCCTGCAATGTATGAAGAGGTTTTAGGAGTAGGAGGAACCAATAAACTGGATGAACGCTGGGTAAGTGCAGAAGTAGATGAAGAGGGAAGCTCCAATCCACTTGATGATGACTATAATCCGTGGTATGGTCTACCTTTTGAGAGTGCTTATGGAGAAAGAGTAGATATTTATGCTCCAGCAGGAGATGAAACAGAGGATATCTACAGTACCATAATTGGAGGTTATGATTATTTAGCAGGAACTTCCATGTCCGCTGCTTTTGTTTCAGGAGTTGCCGGTTTAATTCTTACCGCTGCACCTTATTTAACCAAGGCAGAACTGGAAAAAATACTTAAGGATACTGCCACGCCAATAGATATTAAGGATATAGAAGGTGATCCTACTCCCGAAGAAGAACTGCGGGTGGATGCCATAAGTGCAGTGGAAGACTTAATTCCCTTGGAAGATGAAATCTGGATTACCGGAAGGGTCAAGGATAGCGAAGGTAAGGGGGTGAAGGACTTAACCGTGCGGGTTAAATCTGCGGATTTAGAAAGCGATAAGACCGCCAAGACCAATGAAGAAGGTAGATATCTGATTGTTTTAAGTATAGATGATTTTAAGAGTGAAGAAGATTTGTATGAAAATATTAAGGTGAGTGTAGATGGAAGGTCGGAGTACGATGAAGTGCTTATTGAAGATGCTATTTTAGGCGAATACTATGTAGTAGATTTTAGTCCTGAGACCGCGGGAGAAGATGAGATTATTATCAAAGGAACGGTAAGAAACAGTGCGGGTACAGTCCTTAAAGAGGTTACGGTGAGAGTAAAATCCGATGATTTAATAGAGGACCTTACGGACGAGACTGATGAGGAAGGAAAATATCGTATTGTGATTGGGCTGGAAGATTTAGAGGAGGATAAAGATGAATATGAGGTTAAATTGAGTGTAGATAATCATTTTGAACTGGGTGAAGAGACGATAGAGGTTAAACTCGGAGGGGTTTATACTGTGGATTTTGGTTCGTCAACTTCAAACAATGAGATTATTATCCGGGGAAAAGTAACGGAAAACGGAACCGCTAAAGCCCAAGTAACGGTGAAAATGCGTCTTAAGACTATGGAAGGGACAGAAGTAGCAACAAAAGAAAGTTCACCTACTGATAGTGAAGGAAAATATGAGATTAAGTTTAGCGGTCTTGATGCCACAAAGAAATATAAAGTAGACTTATTAGCACCTATAAACCAGAATGACTTTAGAACCAATTTAGAGCCGGGTAAGACCTATAAAAATTACGATATAGAAATTAGTGAGGATAGTGGTGTTGGTGATAATGAGATCGTGATCTATGGTAAGGTTTATAAAATTATGCATCCAACAATTACTTCTTCGGAAGAAATATTTGTTCCCTTAGAGAAGGTTGAGGTAAAAATGCGACTAATAAAAGGGCCTTATCAGGAACCAAGCACTATCACAGATCAGAATGGCAAGTACAGTATAAAATTTACCAATTTAGACCCTGCTAAGAAATATGATGTAATAATATCAAAGCCCGAATTTTTAGCACCTGGGAAAAGCCGCACTATAAGGGACTTAGAGCCAGGTAAACGGTATGAACACAATATTTATGTGCCTGAGTGTAGCTTTGATTCTGACTGCCCGAGAGAACTACAGTGTCATATGGGTAGATGCGTACAATGTGTTTTTCACACCGATTGTCCTGGAGGGATGATTTGTGATAGAGATTTCTGCGTATCTGGGCCTAGTTGGGATAAGTGTAGAGAATATTCTAGGTGCATAGATGGTAAAGTGACTTTCCAAGGAATGTTTACTCCATTGGGATGCACACATTTGTATGAAGGAATACCATGTGAGAATAACAATCCTCCTCCAACTGCTGGAGCTCAAAAAAGGGTTAGGCCAAGTTACAGTGCGTGGTATAAGTGTAAGGTAGAAGGACAGCAGTGTACCTCTGATGAACAAGATGCCGCTGACGCCTATGATGAGGAAGTAGAAAAAGGTAAAGCTACTCCTCCTTGTGATGAAGCCGAAAGAGCTGGACATACTGGCGCCTGTAAAGAAGCTGCATATGATCAATGTATAAGATCGTGCCAATGGTCTGCAGACGAATGTAAAAAGTATTGTGATGAAAGAATTAAATAAGATATTAAGGGGTCAGGGGCTTTAAAAGAGTCTCTGACCCCTTTTTAATTTTTCAGTTAGTAGAAAACTTCCTTGAAGTTTTGTATAAAAATTTTCTAAAAGCTATATTTGTGATTCAGATGAATGAGTGTAACTTACATTTAAGGACAGTCCTGTTTTGTCAAGTTAGCTGAGGTAAAACCTCGGCTTGCGTTGCTTGATTTCTCTTGACAACTCCATGACACAGATGATATATTTTCCCTGTGCCAGATAAATTCTTTACCAATTTACGTAGAAAAACATTGGGTTTAGCCTTTGTAGACATATTTAAAGGTGGTACTATTGCAATATTAGTGGGAGATGTATTTATCAAACTTTCTTTATTATTCAAACTCATATCTGTAGGTGCATTGGTAATTATTCTGGTAGTAGGATTAATAATTCTTCCTAAGTTCCTAAGGAGGAGTGAGGATATGAATGTAGCAGTTCTCTTGGCGATTGTAGCGATTATTATTGGAATATGGTTTGGTGTAGAGCAATATCGTTTACGTCACAAACTTCATCGTTAATGTAAGATAGAAGGGTCAGATGCTTTTTCAAAAAGGGGTCAAACCCCTTTTAAGGTGGAGAGAAAAAATGGCTTTTTGTTTTATCTTTTTGGGCAGGTGTATTCCGAACATAATTTCCCAGAAATTTAAAACCTTATCAAACCAGAGTCCCCTTCGGGGATGAGACACTACTTTTTTAATCTCTTTTTCAGGATAGACAGAATAAAGCCACCTTAGTTCTTTCCATGAACCATAGTTTAGTACTTGTGTGATAATAATTTCTTTATCTTCTTTTAAATCTATCTCATTTAGATTGTAAGACCAGAGTAGAGACGTTAAAAACTTTGGCAATTTGTTATTTTTCCTCATTTTTTAAGATTTTCTTTAAATTCTTTAGCCTGCTTTACAAGAAAGTTTTTTATCTGATTCCAAGTTACTGATTCTGAGAGAATCATCTTTCTTTTATATGATTCTTTTTCTGCATCAGAAAAATAGGTTATTGCCTGCAGGCCAAGGTATTCATTAAAAGGGGGATATTTTTCTTTCGTTAAGCGAAATATCTTCTGTAATCCCAGAAGGCGAATCAAGAAATAGATATCTATAAAATCCCGTTGAATCCCCCGTTGAATAATGGCAATTAATTTCATTGCTGCGATGTCCTCAATTGAAGCAAGATTCACATAAGCCGTTTCGATTACCGGTTTCAGTAATTTGTAGGGATAGATAAATAGTCCTGTTTCTATGGTATCAAGTTTAACGATAAGCGTATTTAGAGATTTCTGGATCAGGATAACTTCTCTATTATTTTTTTGCAATTCTAACAAAATCTCTTCTGAATCGAATTCTCTCGGATTATAAAAATCGAAATCAACAGAGAGACGGTGTTTTATCTGTAAAGCCAAGGCAGTTCCCCCTGCTAGATAAAACCCCCTCTTTTTTAAAAAACCCAATTTGGGTAGAAGGGATAATCGTTTTTTATCAAAAATTTCCCAATGGAGTTCTTTTTTAGCCATTTCTTTAAAATTGTATCAAAAGATGTGCTTATAAACAACAAGAAATTTAAAGAAGTAGGGTTAAGATAATGTAATAGAGGGTTCAGGCACTTTTCTCTAAAAATGGTCTGACCCTTTTTAGATTTTCCAGTTTACGGCAAAACTTCCTGCGGTTTCGTCTAAGAATCTCCCTTCAAAATTTAGATTAAGATTTTCTCCTGCGATGTAGTCTGTGCCCAGAAAAATTCCAAAATTTTTGTCTGCTTCGTACTTGTTGTTATCTGTCCAGTCTGCTGTATCTTCCGGTTCTTTTTGACTCACGCGCATATCCGAATACCTTATGCCCAGATAGGGAATAAAATTGTTAAACTGCTTGGCAATATAAGGCGCAATATGCCATTCCTGGATTACTACCTTTTTATATTTTGTAGATAAACCGGTAGTAGTGGTGGTTTTTGTTTTATGCTCGGACCTTAAATACTGGAGGTCGCAACCGATTATCCAGTCATTCAACCAGTTACTCTGGAAGCGATACCCACTGTAGCCGGAACTTTCATTAAGATGATAAACTCCCTTTAGACCAATGCCATAAACCGGTCTTATATCTGTATCATTTTCACTGGTTAAATATTTTGTTCCACTTCTATATTCGTCTTCTTCCAGGGTGTAATCTGCCACTCCTAATTTTACATAGACATCTAAATTGTCCAGTATTCCATAAGAAGTTTTCAAAACCGCCTGATAACCTTTGTCTATTTTTACATCTTTTATTTCTGCTCCATCGGCAAGCCCCGAAGCACTTTTGAATTTTAATT
>JBFWKV010000045.1:0-8396 GCA_050252475.1 Candidatus Omnitrophota bacterium
ATTTTTTTCTCGGGAAAACCAAAATATTTTATAATATCCTGTTTGGTATTTTCCGAAACCGTAATTACCCCATCCGCCCTACTTAAAGCAGAAGCCATTGCCTTACTTACTTTTTCCACCGTTTCAGGAGAATGTCCTCTGGGGTATGCCTTTATAATAACATCATGAACCGTCAAGACAAATTTTTTATCCGGCGGAGGAATAAGGTCATAACTTGAACTGTGATAGAGATCAATCCTTGAAAAAAATAAATCTGGCCTCTTGCGAAACCTCTCGGTAAAAAAATGGAAATTTTTGCTCTTTATTATAGGATTTCTCTTTCCACTGAAAGGTCTAATCCGGCTATAAAGCAGATAACGGTGGTGATGGTCAATACGGGACAAACTCTTAAGCAGATTGTAAGTATATTGACCTACGCCGGTTCTTTCTCTCTTTACTGTAGAACGGATATCTATCCCGATAATCATTCTTTTTAATTACACTTCAAAAAGATTTTATGCTTAAACTTAATTATTGCAACTATTTTAACTCCAAAAATTCTATTAACTCTTTTAACCTTTCTGCTTTCCTTCCGAACTTTTGTAAACTCAATATGGCTTTCTCCCGGTATTTTAAGAATGTTTTCTCTGCTTCTTTTCTTCCCAAAAGTTTACGATAATTAGGCCTCTGTCCATCTTTTAGAGAATATTTTTTCTGTTTTTCTTTCTTCTTTTCTAATAAATCGTCACGAATCTGAAAAGCAAGTCCGAGATTTTTAGCATAATCTTTAAGCACCTGTAAATCTTTCTCCTTTGCTCCTGCAAGAATTCCGGCAATTTCCGCAGTAGAAATAAACAAAGAAGCAGTTTTATATAGATGAACCCTCTCAATATCCTCTTGGGAATAATTAAACTCACTATATTTTAAATCAAGAAACTGTCCCAGACTTATCCCTTTTATACCCACAGCCTGAGTAATACTTTTTATTATTCTCTCAACCCGCGCAATATCAATTTTTAACGCGCAGGCATTCTGAGCAATTAGTTCAATCCCTTTTGCTAATAGTGCATAGGCAGAGAGAATAGCATTCGCCTCTCCCGTCACTCTATGCAAAGCAGGCTTTCCTCTGCGGATAACCGCATCATCCATACAGGGCAGGTCATCTAAAATTAAAGAACTTGTATGAATCATCTCTATACCGCAGGCAGAGGGAAGAAATTTCTCCGCTGGTTTCTTAAACATCTCTCCAATGGCAATAATCAACAGGGCACGGATTCTTTTCCCTCCAGCAAGACTGCTATAGCGCATCCATTGCAATAACTCTTCAGCCTCTCCGTCCTTTTCTTTTAGAAAACCATCCAGTGCCGAGTTAATCAATTTTTCTTTCTCTTTCCAATATTTTTCCATAATTAACTATAGAGAAAAATCTTTTATATGTCCTAAAACCTTAATTCCTGCTCTTTTAAAATAAAGCAAGTCGCGAAAGTCCCTTATAGACCTGATACGATTGTAGATAAACTCGGGATGAAAAGAAACACGATAAATACCCTGAACAAGCTTAGCAAGAACTCTCTCCGGTATGGGAGTATTCATCACCGGCTCTTTCATATCAAAGCGTTCCCAGGATAATGTTTTTAGCCACTTCTTTTCTTTACACTCTTCAAATAAAGGAGTACCGGGATAGGGAATTACCAGCGTTGCCTGGACTGTATAAGCATATCCTTTTTTTAGAAGCCACCTTCCTAAATTTAAGGTGCGCAAAGCATCCTCGTATTCCTCCCAAGGATAACCAAACATAATCGTAATATGGGGGAAAAGCCCTGCTCTACGAGCAAGTTTACAATCCTCTATAATCCTTTCTACAGTTAAATTCTTGTTAATTCTATCTAAAGTTTTCTGATTTGCTGATTCTAATCCAAAAAGAAGCAGTCTGAAGTTTGCTCTCTTCATCAATTTAAAATCCTCAAAGGTTAATGCTCCAAATCTCATATTACAGTCAAAAAATATTTTTTCATTATAGCCTCTTTTTATCATTCCCTTACAGAACTCCCTGAGCCAATCTCCCACGGGAAATGTACCGGTATCATCCATTATCTCTTTTATCTTATAATCTCTCACCAAAAAACCAATTTCATCCAGAACATCATCCACATTTCGGCTCCTGAATTTAGGATACAAAGTAGGCCAACTGCAAAAACTACATTTTGCCACCAACAATCTCTTCCTGCCATAATATAGGTTCCCGGTGTGCATTTATAGTTTCCGTTTTTGTAAGCATAAAGGTACCACCTGGTAAGTTTGCGGTCAATAAAAGGCAAGGAATTTAAATCATGATTGAGCTGGAATTTACCGGTAGTTTTTACTTGGTCTCTATCGCGATAATATATACCAGGTTCCAGTTCGGCAACTGGTAAATCCTCTCCCCTGATTTGTGTTTTTTCAAGAACATTGCATAAATTAAATAACAGGAAATCGTAGTCTCCACCAGTTAAGACAAAATCTACTCTTGAGTTCTGAAAAGATTCTTCAGGCAGTGCAGTAACATGATCGCCAAACAGGACAATTAGCGGGTTATAAAGTTGTTTGAGCTCATTGATAATTCTCCAGTGCTGTTTAATTACCGGAGTCTTTGTCTCTATAGCAATGAGGTCTGGTTTTTCTTTCTGGATAATTTCTAAAAATTTCGCGTAAGAAATCTCCTCCGCAATTCCATCAAGCCAGATAACCTCATGTCCTCCTTTTTTTAATAAAGTAGCAGCCGAGGCAGGAACTACCGGATAAATATATGTTGGTTCTTTAAAATACTGAAACTGACGATTCTGACTCAGAAGTGGCGTTCCTTTTTGTGAATCCAGGGGCGGATAAGCAATGGTTATTTTCATTATTCTTCTTTCAATTTACGAGAAACCAATCCCTTCAAGAAATAGACACCATATACAAGATGTGTCAATATTATACCTGAGAAAAGAAAGATAAACAACTTAAACCGATTATAGGGATTTAGATTATTATTACGGCATTTATCCAGGCTAATAACCTTAAAAATGCTAAAGCAGAAAGAAACAAAAACATAAGAAATAACCACAAAAAAGAAGACTGTCATGAAGATATCCCAGAATATACCCATAAATCCCGAAAAAACAAGTGTTATAAAGAATAAAGAAGGGACAAAGTAAGAGAGTTTAAAAGAGGTTTCCGGAAAGCGTTTGGCAAAATACCCCCTGTGTAGCGCATAATTGGAAATCTGTTTCAAATGGGGAAAAAACAAGGGACGGCGATGATGATAAACTAAAAGTTCTGGAACATAAAGAATTTTCTTATGCAGTTTCTTGGTAATTTCTAAACACAAAAAGGTATCTTCTCCCGGCCAGAAGTTGGTTTTAAACCCCTTTGTTTCTTCAAATACCTCCCTGCGAATGATAAAATTACAGGTAGGATAGTCATCCACTTCTCTTTCCCGCTCAGGGAAATAACGATATGTAAACCCATCACTTACCAGAAAAGACTCATAGACCAGACCACTGGCAAATTGTCTTAAACTGTCTTTTTGAGGAGTTACCGCGGGACCACCAATAGCCCCCACTTCTTGGGCTTTGAAATAACCCGCTCCTATTTTTAGCCAGTTCTTTTCCGGATAGGCATCATCATCAATAAAAGCAATGAGTTCTCCTGACAAATTTCCCAGAATTCTGTTTCTCTTAACCGGAGGGCTAACTTCTCCGGTGGGAATAATTTTAACTTTAGGATGGGCATAAGCAAATTCTCTATCCGGCAGAACAATTATTTCATAGTCCGGATAATCTAAATCCAGGCAGTGCTTTAAACACTCTTCCAAATATGGATTAAAGCCCTTACAGGCAATGACTACGGATATTTTCATGTTCTAAAATTATAAACCCGATCATAGTAGCGCAGTATATAAAGGCGATAAAAAATAGCCAGAGTATCTATAAAAATATTAAAAACAGAGGATAAACCAACTGAACTCTGCCAGTGTTGTTTAAGTCTAACTGGCGCTTCTACTATTCTATATCCCAGATGGTGAGCATTAACTAAAATCTCCAGATCAAAAGCAAATCTTTTAACCAGTATGCGGGGAATAACCTTTTTCAATACCTCGTATTTAAACAATTTAAGACCGGTCTGGGTATCCCGCACCGGTAGACCAAAAAGAACCTTAATAAAATAATAATATCCCAGACTAAGAATCCGCCTTAAAAGAGGATAATCAAGACACGAATTAGGGTGTAATTTTGACCCAATAACCACATCCGCATCATCAAGCTGCATAATATCAAAAAAAGTGGAAATTTGTCGTGGATGTAAAGATAAATCAGCATCCATAAAAACAACCCAGTTGCCCTTGCAAAAACGAAATCCCTTTTTTAAAGCCCTGCCTTTCCCAAAATTCTTTTTGTTTCTCACCGGAATAATTTTGTGATTATTATATGATAATTTTTTTAATTTTGAATAAGTATCGTCCTGAGAACCATCATCAATAATAATTATCTCATACTCACAGGAAAATTCTTCTAAAGTTCTAATCGTTTCAGAAATTGTTGATTCAATAAATTCAGCACCGTTATACACCGGTATGATTACCGAAACTTTTCCGTTCAAATTCTTCATAACCGTTGTTTTCTATAAAAGACCAAATAAGCATTATAAATCAGAAGAAGTAAGAATAAAACGAAAATTAAGCCCAGGACCTGGATAAGAGTGTTATGAAATAAAGAAATAAGAATAATCTCCAGAGCCACAAAACTTAAAAAAATATAGAGGTATTTTCTCTTATCCAGAGAAAGATAATAATTCATAAATATAAAAATGAGGCTGAGCAAAACCATATTTACAGAAAACATACGGATAAGAGGAAAACACTCTTTATAAACTTTACCGCTAAGAATCTTTAGCATAAAGGCAGGAGAAATTATAGCAATCAGAGCAACCGCTGTAGAAAGAAAAAACATATAAAAAAGACTTTTTTTCAGAATAACTACTGTGTCTTTGTTTTGAGCCTGAAGATTAGCCACTTTAGGAAACATCACCACTGTAAGAGAAGAAGCGAAGAAAAAGACAACTTTTCCGGCAACTTGCGAAATGGAATACAATCCTGCTTCCAGAGGTTCAAAAAATCGCTTTACCAGAATAATATCTATATTTAAAAAAGCAGTTCCTGCCAGAGTTACCAGAAAAACGGGAAAAAGATACCCATATACATTTCCCAGACTAAAACCATTATTCTCTAACAGGAGACCTCTAACGCGAGGCAAACTTTTCTGTTGAAAATACAAAGAAAAAACTAAACTTAAGAAGGAAGCAATAAAAAATGCTCCCAGTGCTCCCATTACTCCTGCGCCCGCTTTTATAAGTACAAAGACAAGCAATAATTTTATTAAGCCCGAAACAAATGAAACCAAACTGACATACCAGAATTTTTGCAAACCCACAAGTATTGCCTGGGGAATGGTGGAAAGATAACTTAATAAAATCATCAGACTAAGTATTAAAAATATACCGCCATCGGGAATCTTGAAAAAAGTGCTAAAAGGTTTATGAAAAAGCATAATTCCCAAGAATATAACAAATCCTATTAAAAATACCCTTCTATTCAACAAGGAAATTAGTTTCTTCATTTCTCCATATTTTCCCTGGGCAGAAAACTGCGAGACAAAGCGTGTAAATGCTCTGGTGATTGCCGAAGGAAAGGGAGAAAAAAGCATCATAATAGCCAGAAGAGAATTGAAAACCCCAAAGTCCTGAGGGAGAAGCGCTCTCGTCAAAAAGACTGTGTAAAGCAGATTAAAAAAATTAGTAAAACCTGTTCCTAAAAACATAATTAAAGAATCTTTTGCCAGGTCATCAAAAAGCAAATATTTTTTAATTCTCATTCTCATATATCCACGACCGATTACTCTTTCCGCAATTCTTTAATACGAAAAGAAACTGTTCCCAGATTGGTAAACGCTTTCCCCAGCAAGGGTATATTGATGTGAGTGGTCTCTAAAAAATACATTTTTGCATCAAGGCTGTGTCGCATAATATCCCCTTTTCTTCTTCTCACCGAAAGTATTACTTCCCATACATTATAAACTTTGTCTCTTATTTTATACTCTTTCTTACTTCCCACAGACACATCAACTTTATAATTTGACTGGTTGGAATTTAAGAAATATTTCTACCACCAATTAGGCTATTATAAACTTTCAAAGTTTCTTCGGCTGTTTTCTGCCAGCTAAATTTTTTCAATCTGGCTTTACCTTTCTGTATTAATTGAATCTTAAGTTCGTCGTTTTCTAGAAGCATAACCATTTTTGATAATAAATCTTTTTGAGAAAAAAGGTCAAAATAAATTACTGCATCTTCCGCAATTTCGTAAAGCACAGATGTTTTAGCAGCTATTACAGGAATTGACGCCCAGAAAGCTTCAAGAACTGGAAAGCCGAAACCTTCATAAAACGAAGGGAATACCATAAACTCTGCTTTCTTTAAAAGAGCCATAAGATCATAGTCATTTATCCAGCCAGTAAGTATAACTTCGTTGGATAAATTTAATTTTTTAATAAGACCTATAATATAATTTGTATAAAGATTATCACGATTAACGTTTCCAATAAATACTAATTTAACGTTATATTTCTTTAAAACCATAAGGTCTAAATAAGCCTTAAGTAAAATTTCTATATTTCGCCGTGGTGTATCTATCCCTGAAGAACAGATTATATATCTTCCATCAATTTTATACCGGTTTAAAACTTGCTGAGAATTAATTTCGGTCAAATTTATCTTTTGTTTCTCTTCATCTAGAGCATTATATATCACTTTAATTTTATCTTCTTTTATTTTTAGATATTTTATGATGTCATTTTTTGAATTATTGGAAACTGTGATAATTTTATTAGCCCTATGTGCACTAATAAAAGTATTCAATTTATATTTATATTCCTTCCTCTTATTTTTAAACCCCCCTATAACCCAGGGTATTAAATCGTGAATAGTTAATACTACGGGACAGGGAGAGAAAAGAGGGACCGTATTATTCCATATTGCATGATATATCTTGACTGAGTATTTCTTTAATTGTAAAGGAAGTTTTGATTGGAAATAACTTGTGCTTCCTGGCTTTCCGAAAACTATTAGATTTATCTTAGAATTACTGAGTAACGAAGAATAAATTATGTGTGTGGGTTTATCTGAAAAAATATATATTTTCTCTATAGCTGGCTCTTTTATATAGTAGTTAAGTAAATTCGTAAGATATACCGCTATCCCACATTTTAAATTTACCAATATTCTCCCATCATACCCTACTATCATCTGTAATGGTCCCCTGATAAATTTAAACTAATAAGACCGAAACTACCCATAATCTTTACCTGAAAAAGCAGTCTGGGTTCTTCTTTTGTCAATAGTAAATAGCCTTTCCCCACACATCTCTCCTCACCATTAAATTCTATCTTCGTAATTTTTACCTTAATTTTGAAACAAGAGAAACTTTTGTTTGTAACACGAAAGATTTTTTCTCTTAATGGTTCTAAGACAATCTTATAATTCTTTTTACTACCATTGAGATAAACAACACAGGTCTTTCCTATTTGGAGTTCAAGTTTACGAATGTAATAAAACAAGGATAAAGGGTCTTGACAATAAGGGAAAATTTTTATTTTATGCCCATGAATATTTGTAAGCACATGATTTACCTGATCAAATATAAGTATTTTTGTCCTCTTTTCTCTGCCTTTTCTTTCCAGCTCTTCTTTATACTCTATACTACACATATCTTTGGCATCCCATAATGACTCGGCTTTAAACCTTGCCCAGAAAATTGGTCTTAATAAATTTTCGGTCACTCCTGTTAAGAGAAATTTGTATTTTTGCTTATCAATTTCATCATAAATCTTATCTACTTTAAATTCTATAGTACCTATCGGCAAGATACCCATATACTTTATCTTATATCGCAAAGTTTCACCATTATCAAAAAGCCCTAGCTCGCTACAAACTATCTTAGAATTAACTATAAAAAAAGATATAACTGCAAAGAATGCCAGATATTTTAATTTTAATAAACTTGCCTTAATTTTTATGGATAAGCTTATACAGTATCTCATTCCCAAAATCTTTTATCAACAATATATCTTCAAATTTTTCCAAATTTGGTAATTGTCCTAAAACTTCCACCTCCTCAGCATTTGCCTTCATATATTTATCTTTATGAACTACAATATAATCCACTCCTAAGGCTTTGAGTTTTTCTATTGTAGTAATATTTTCCAATCTTATTAAATTTTTAAAGACTAAATGGGCTTCTGTTCCTTCAATGGCCCCGTCGATTATGGGCTTCTGATGAATTCTTTGATAAAATGCGTATTGTTGCAACCATAAATCCCCTGCAAACCGCAAAGGATACTCAGCTA